>JAAYZI010000334.1 GCA_012514925.1 Deltaproteobacteria bacterium
CAAAAATGCACCCTCGTGCCGGTAAAGCGCGCCAGTTCAATATCTCTAGAAACCATGACACTTTCTGCTACACCCGGCATGCCCCGCAAGCCGAGCCGGTAAGACCTCTTGGATTCGTTCATAGAGCCACCAAGGCAAAGCGTCTTCTCCTCTTCGTGGCAACAAAGCGGTACCTCTAACATGCGGCACCACTCCAAAGCGCGGCGCATCAGACCGGCATCTAGCACCGGGCGTCCATCGTCGGAGAATGCCACGCAGCCAGCGCGCCGCATCTCCGAATAAGGCGCTATGGTCTTACCCTGAGAACCCATAGAAATAGCGCCAATCGGCAGCACTCGGGCCAAAGCAGCCAAGGCAGCCTTTTCCAAAATATATTTTGTCACTTCAGCGCAATCGTTTACCGGATCTGTATTCGGCATACAACAAACCGTGGTAAATCCACCCGAAACAGCTGCCCGGCTCCCGTGCTCAATAGTCTCCTTCCATTCAAAACCGGGTTCGCGCAGATGCACATGCATATCAATTAAACCCGGCAGCACCCACTTATCCTTAGCACTGATGACCTTTTCTGCAGCGTTACGGGGTATTACTCCGCGCGGCTGCACATCTTTGACTATCCCCTCTTCAATCAGAAGGTCAAACTCACCTTCTCGACTGAGAGCTGGATCTATCAATGTTCCATCCCTAATTAAGATCACGCTCTTACTCCTCACCGATTTGACGCGAACCCGCCGCTAATCCAAAAAGTATCGCCATTCTTACAGCTACTCCGTTTCGCACCTGTTCCCGCATAAGCGAGCGCGGTCCATCGATTAGTACGCTCTCCACTTCCGTTCCACGATTCACCGGACCAGGATGCATAATCACTGCTTTAGGCGCCACGCGCCTTAATAAATCTTCGGTCACGATATACTCATTGGAATACTCCTGCAGGCTTGGCACAAAATTTTGTTCTTGCCGCTCCAGTTGCAAGCGCAAGCACATAACCACATCCGCCCCCGCTACGCCCTCCTCCAGATTATAAAATACGCTCACATCCTTTCCGCCAAATGCTGCAAAATCGGGGGGAATAAAAGTCGGCGGACCAACCAAATTAATATGGTTACCAAGCAGTTTATGCGCCCAGATATTGCTGCGGGCGACTCGTGAGTGAGACACATCTCCTATAATCGCAATTTTAAGGCCGCAAATACCTTCCGGCCCCTTCTGAAATCTTTGCATCAAGCTCAAACAATCTAAAAGCGCTTGAGAAGGATGCTCATGCAGACCATCCCCGGCATTTACAACGGAAGTATGCCGCAAACGCGTGGCTAGAAAATGAGCCGCTCCGCTTTCTTTGTGGCGCACCACCAGGATGTCGGGCGACATCGCCTCCAAAGTGCGCGCGGTGTCCAGAAGAGTTTCACCCTTAACAGTCGAACTGCTGGATGCGCTGATGTTAATAACATCTCCGGATAAGCGCTTCCCTGCAATCTCAAAGCTCGCGCGAGTGCGGGTACTCGGCTCAAGAAAAAGGTTTATTACTGTTTTGCCGCGAAGCGCAGGCACTTTCTTAATATCTCGCTCGGAGATTTCCACGAACTTGGCGGCATTGATCAAGTGTTCGAGCAGCTCCTCCTTGCTAAGCTCTTCTATGCTCAAAAGATGGCGTGGCATCGGTCACCCCCTCCGTTGTTCCTTAGTCTTGCCCTTGTCTTTATGGAAAATATACACACCGTCTTCGGCGTAACCGTCCTCAACGAACTTTATCCTTACAAATTCATCCCGCTGGGTCGGAAGATTCTTGCCGACATAATCGGCGCGAATAGGCAGCTCCCGGTGTCCGCGGTCAGCCACAACCGCAAACTCCACGCAGCCCGGCCGCCCGAAATCAATAATCGCATCCAGAGCTGCGCGCACCGTACGCCCGGTGTAAAGAATGTCGTCAACCAGCACAATGCGGGCATTCTCAATTGCAAAAGGCAGGTCTGTGCCTTTTATCAGCGGCTGCGCCACATGAGCCAGGTCATCGCGGTAAAGCGTGATGTCAATCACGCCGAAAGGTACGGTGGTGTTTTCGATCTTCTCGATCTGCTTGTGGATGCGGCGCGCCACATGTTCTCCCCCGGTGCGTATACCCACAATCGCCAGATTTTTAATATTTCCCCGCTTCTCCAGAATCTCGTAGCTAATACGAGTGATACAGCGCGCAATGGTTTCTTGATTGACAATCAGCTTCCAGTGGGCAGGCGGCTTTTTGCCACCCCGGCTTTCGCTACTATTGGACATACACTTCTCCTAATTTAAGACGCTCCGAAGAAAACAAATAGGTGAAAAACAAAAACGAGAAATACAAACGGAAGAATACGAACGATCTGAGAGAAGAAAAATCCGGGAAGCTCTCACATTTGGAGACTGCCCTCTTTATCATGACCATGCCCCTCCCCTTGGCGAACTCTCGGATTCACCATTAAAGGTTCTGGGTTTATGCAACCCTACCGGCGGTGTGATGCAGCCAGGGGACCCTGCTACTTCTCAACCCGTCAGCGAAAGTACGAGTACTTTGATCCAAAGAAGTTGTCAAGAGCTAATCTGGTATCCGGTATCCGATATACGTTCACAATGAATATTAAATTAGGTGATTATAATCTGTTACCAGTGCGGTTATTATAAATATTACTTTCTCCGGAGAAAGTAATATTCATGTGAACGGTTACGTTTTACTTAGTTACAGCCTTCAGACGCTAAATGATCAAATAAGATATCCAGCCCGTTTCCAAACTGCACCCAGCGGATGGCTTCTTTCCCTAAACAGTGGTTTACCTGGATCATGCTCCGCTCGCAGCCTTCTTCTTCACAGGTTGGATCAAAAGAAGCTGTAAATCTTACATTATCGGGAACCATAAAACCCACAAAGAGCGAGCGGGCACCTGAATCCTGCAGCATGCCTTTTGCTTTCTGAGAAACTAAGCTAACATCCGGTAGTTCCCTGTCGATATCGTTTAAGCCGGCTTCCATGGCTCTTCGGCTATCTGCGTAGGTCTGCTCTGCCACGGCATAAGCTGCTGAAGATTTGTACGTCGCAAAGGCAGTTATGCCCATAAATGAAAGCACCGATAAAATTGCAATAACCGCAAGAAGCTCGATCAGAGTAAAACCAGATTCTTTATGCATAACTGCTCTCTAATAGAAACTACTAATAAAAACTATTATACACCCGTCCCCTCTAAGCGTTAAGCCCTAATTAAGGCGTGGCCCCTAACTCCTTAATTTTATTCAATACTTCCTCCACCACGGAATCCGGGCAGCTGGCGCCGGCGCTAATAAGTATCTCCGGTCGTTTTACATCTTGAGGGAACCAGGACCTGCTGATAACCACGCTCTGTGCCAAAGCGTCATAGTGACGAATCGTGTCGAGGTCTATAATTTCATCGGCATCTTCAATGTGATAAGTGGGAAGTTTGGCCCTACTCATAGCCGCCAGGTGCGCGGTGTTGGAGGAATTATAGCCACCCACTATCAACACCAAATCTCCACCTGATTCTAACAAAGCCTGCAAAGAAGCTTGATTTTGATCTGTCGCCAAACAGAGCGTACCGCTTGTATCAAAAAAGCGACTCTCAATCTCAGAGGCACCGTACCGCTGTGCAAGAGCCTCTCGAAGGATATGGCTGATCTTCACAGTCTCGGTGGCAGGCATGGTGGTTTGATTCACTACTCCTAACTTCGACAGGTCGCGAGCTGGTTTAAAACCATCAGAGCATACTCCTGAAAATTCAACTTCAAAAAGCTCTTCCGATAAATCACCTACAATATAAGCACACAAACTCTTTGCAGCTTGGAGACCACTTACGATCAGCGCTGCGCCAGCAGCCCGGCAACGCGAGAAAGTGGCTTTGGTTTCTTCGTGGTTCGGCTTGCCGTGCACGATTACCGTAAAGCCATCTCTGCACATGCGCTCAGCCGTTTTCCAAACCCTTACTACGAAAGGACAAGTGGTGTCGTACAGGCGCACCTTTACATGGGCTTGCTCCAGCTCATGTAGAAGTTCAAGCGTTGCGCCAAAGGCCGGAATAATTACAACGTCATCCGCGTGCAAGGCGCTAAATGGGATTAGCTGCTCGCCTTCCGGAGAGAAAAGGAAACGAAGACCTTCGCTCTGAAGATCCTGATTTACGATAGGGTTATGAATGATCTCACTTAACAGAAAAATTCGGCGTCCCTCATTCTCAGCAATAGCTTGATAGGCGGTCTTTATGGCGTTACTGACCCCAAAACAAAGTCCAAAGTGCTTGGCCACCTTGAAGCGCAGATGCCCTAAATCAATAACGGCCGACTCGCCCTGCTTAATCGTGGAGATTAGCTTCGAATAATATCTGGTCGGAACTTCCGTCTGGGTTGCCATACGCGCGCAGATGTTAAGCCGTTATCTATCGAGTTTTTTAATAGTATCCGTTTGCATGAACATTACTTTCTCTGGAGAAAGTGAAATTATCTCCGC
>JAAYZI010000030.1 GCA_012514925.1 Deltaproteobacteria bacterium
AAAAGGTGCGGGGCTACTCGGCGAGAAGGTGCGGGGCTAGTCAGTCGGAAAAAAGGTGCGGGGCTACTCGGCGAGAAGGTGCGGGGCTAGTCAGTCGGAAAAAAGGTGCGGGGCTACTCGGCGAGAAAAAAGGTGCGGGGCTACTCGGCCGAATATGCATTCACTTTCTCCGGAGAAAGTGAAATGGAGAAAGCGCACAGTAACCGAAAAAAAGGTGCGGGGCTACTCAGCCGAAAAAGGTGCGGGGCTACTCAGCCGAAAAAAGGTGCCGGGCTACTCAGCCGAAATATGTATTCACTTTCTCTGGAGAAAGTAAAATGGAGAAGGGGCATAATTTTTTTGTTTTGGCTCTAATAATGTCGTGGGTTATATTTTCTGTTGGGATATCACCAATTTTACGCATTATGTGTGTCGCTTTCTTCAGATTGGCGCATAACTTATCTAGGGCGACGGATGCTTAAAGTGTGCTTGTAACCCGCGCAGGCTAAGGGCATACGACCTTAAGCTGATACCTCTTAAGCAGGAAGCTCCTCGGCCTAGAACGTCCGTATTAATCTAGACTGAAAGAGTTTTGTTTTAGATCGCGGGGGTGTGTTAATATTAAAACAGCCTGATTTCGCGATGGGGAGTGAGATGACGCAGCTGCTTAATACAAGGGCGAAAAACCAGTTTATTAAAGACCATAACCTTGCAAAGGCAAATTTTGCACCCAGATCAGGTGTATCCGAAGAGTTGAGGCCAAGTAATGTTGAGAGCGCGGCAGAGGACTTCAAAAATCTCCTCTCTCAGCTTGGACCTCTTGCACGAGAACATCATACAGACCATCCGGACGAAATGGTCAGCAGTGACTGGGAAGATTCGTGGCCTCCTCGAGGGCAAGGGGACGTAGATGGCATGATCTCAGGTGTCGCTCGCGGTGCAATTGGTAAGTTAACCTTTCACGACAATAAACTCACCCTTACCTGTAGAGATTACTGTCTTCCCAGCAAAGCTGGAGTGATTGAGATTGGACTCCAGGATGGCCTTTCAGACGCGCAGAAACATAGACTTACGGAAGTGATTTGGAATAATCGTGGGAATGCCGCTACCCAGATTGTGGAAGTGCTGCGCGAGATTGCATGGAACATCAACGGAAATATGAATAAGCCCGACCTCACTGGGCTGGTTGTTAAAAATCTAACCATCAAAGGGTCTAGTGGAAAGTTACGTGAGATGTCAGGTGTGGCTCTCGATCTGACCGGAGCAAAGTTTGAAAATGTGAATTTGATTAACTTACACCTGGGAGGTGCCGAAATTGACCGTGCCACGTTTAAAGGGTGTAGAATCAGGAATTGCCGCTTTGATGGGGCTGATTTTAGTGGCAGCACTGCCGAGGATACTTCTTTTAAAGGATGCATTTTCCACAATGCCAATTTGGCGGGTTTTGTAAAAAGTGGCAGAGAGACGATTTGGTTTAAAAAAAATGATATTCAAGGCGCCAAAGTATGGGGCAGTTTTATCGAAGAGGGTCTAAGAGAGGCGTTAGATAGGGGCAGTAGGAGACGAGTTTTGAACCAGTTTGGCGGCACTGTTTTTGATGAAAGCACGCGGTTTAGTAAAGGAGAGTCCGATAACACAGAACATGAATTACGTAAGGCGCTTAACGAACTTAATGTGATAACCAGAGGTCGCAGCAGACCCGTGCTTTCTCCGGATGATTTCGCGCGTGAGGTAAAACTTTCAGGGCTTATCACTAGCGAATATGAATTAAATGAACATGGCACAGTGCTTTTGGTAAGTATCCCGGGGAAGGATGGACAGATAATAGGACAGGTGCACTTCTGCATAGACCGACCTGACGGAATGGTAGAAGTTCTTTATGCAACTTCTGAGAATTTACGTAAAGTTTTTTACAACGAGGTAGAAGAAGAGCGAAAGCGAGGTTTAAAGCCATTTGAGGCAATGGCAAGACTTCGTTCGGTCAGTTCTTATAAAGGAACGGAGAAGTTTTTGGATCCTGATGAGGAAACTGCCAAGGAAGGATCTAGCCCCATACCAAATCCTGGAGAGGCCAGGCGAGATATCAAGTGGGACGTGATAACAAACTCAAGACAGCATGAAAAGCTTGAACAACTTCACAAGAAGTTGTGGGAGGCCTTCACCCGGGCATACTACGATAGAAAGAAAAACATGAAAGGCATACGGGAATTTTTCCCAAACTTCTATGATAATCTGGATAAGGACTTTAATGACTTTAAAGACGCTTTTTATGTGTTGCCGGAGGATCAGAGGAATGCTCTAAGGGAACCCCTTTTCCTCCGCACAAAGAACGTGATGGAGAATGAGGTACTGGCCCCATGGAGGCGCTGTTTTGCGAATGCTTTACGGGAGGATTTGAATGGTATTAAGGAGGCTTTGGATAAGTTAGCAAATACCTGTAGCGGAGGCAGTCTCCCTGCCATTGATTTTGTTGAAGGGGCCATGAATAGTTGTACAGGTGTGAGTAATAAGCTTCGCGACGTTACACTGTTAAAAATCTCCTACTTAGAAGAGGATGAGAAGAAGCGTCTTTCTAAACTCCAAAAGGACTGTAATGAACAGCAAGTTAACTTGCGAAGGTTATTGGTAGACACTTATGTAAGCCTTGTTGAAGAAGATCTCAAAAACGCGCCGGATGCAAGCGGGAGCCTTAATCCTAATGCGTTGACAGAAGGCCAACAGACAGTATTGAGTGCGTTTATAGATCGGGTGAATAAACTACCGGAGCCTTGGAAAGCCAGCGTAACCGAAAAGCTGAGGGAGAAAAATTTGGAAATAACAGGAAGTGTGTCTTCTGTGGGCCTGGTTGTTAGTGATTCCACCACCACCCCCTCTACTCCAACCCAGTCTTAAGCAGCAGCCAGCGCCGCTCGCTGGGGAGGCCGCTTCGGGGATTACTTCCAAACTGTACCCAGCTGCGGGTCATAAAGATAAAGCGAAAAGTTCCGTCGGCGGCGGCGGCGTCTGGGGGCGGGTGGGGGTCGCGCGCGCCTTTACGGACGGCGTTTTCTAGCGCGGTGTCGAAGTGGGTGCTGCCGGAGCGTTGCTCGACTGTGACCCGCATTAAATCTCCGCTTGGCGATAGCACTGCGCGTACTACCGTAAAGTCCTTGGCTTGATTAATATCCTGCGCGCTTAAGGCGCTCCAGCCCTCAAGCTTAATCTGATAAAACACCTGCGTAGCTACGCGCCTTACAAACACCGCAAACTTTTCGGCTTTGGCGTTTAGCAGCGTGATATCCCCGTCTGGTAAATTTGGAAGATAATCCGCAAGCCCATTTATCCCCAGAAATTGTGCCCCACTTCCCGGTGCACGCGAAAAGGGGCGCGGATTGGGAGAGCCGCTTCGTGACCACGAAGCCACTGCCGTCGTCGCCGCCGCCGTACTACGCCGACTCTCCCGCATCGCGTCGCGAAGTGTCTGCTGGTCGAGTGCTAGGTTAAGTGGGCCTGACCTTGAGATCTGCTGCGGCTTGGAGCTTGCTACTTGTGTTCCCGGCTGTTCAGTGTGCGTTTGCTCAGTCCCTTTGCCAAGCACCGGACCAGCCTCCATGCCGTCTCCGCGTCGGACTTGCTCTTTTGTGGCTGCGTAGTCCCGGTCTGAAAGTAAATGCGTTGGTTTGGTAGGTACGGCTTCACTTTGGTCCGGTGGAGATACAAGCTGCTTCTCAGCAGGAGGGGCAACCTGCTCTTCTTCTGGTTTTTCAAGGAGCTGTTTTTGCATAAGCTTGCTAAGCGACGCTGGAGGCGCGACAAAATCGACCATCATCACATTAGGCAGGGAAGAGGAGGATTTTGGCTTATAGAGTAACGCCGCCACTATGGCTACGTGCAGCGTAAGGGAGAGAGCAATCCCCAATATCATGTAATCATTTGGGGTTGTTGTTTTAGTCTGCACAGGTGGATTGCTCCAAAAAATACTTTAGGTTACTCTAACATGGTGAAGTCGCTAGGCGCTAGGATGGAGCAGGGGATCTTTTGGATACTATAAGGGTAAAGTTTTATGCCATTTTTAGGCAATATCGGACCGTTGGAACTTCTCGTAATTCTTCTGGTGGTGCTCCTTCTTTTTGGGCGCAGGCTGCCTGAGCTTGGCACCGGCCTTGGTAAAGCTATCAGCAACTTTCGGCACTCGTACAAAGAAGCCAGTAACCAGCCCACCGTTTCAGATAATAGTAAGAAAGAGGTTGATTCGAAGTAGCGCTTAAAACGAGTTTAAAAATCTTAAGAATAGGCGATTTATTATTCTGCCCCTTGTTTCTTTCTCACCGAATACACGCGCGCGGTGTAATAGTGCGCCTCTTCTCCCTCCTCAAAGGGCAGGGCGATAGCGAAGTCGCTGGTTTCATCTGATTTTAACTCGAAGCGTTTGGCGGGTGGGCGGGATTGTAGCTCATCAATTAAAGCCAAAGAGAGGGATTTGACGCGGGTGTTAGCCATGGTCGAACCGGCATGCACCTTTAGGGAAGAGAGCCTCTTGCCTGACTTGTCGAAGGTCAGGGCTTCTAGCTGCACCTCCTCAAAGTCCTCTTTAGAGCGGTTTTCAAGAGTTCCTGAAATTAGGCGCACACTTTCGCCATCTTCTAAGTCGACTTTGCGCTGCTTTAGTCCGCTGATAAATAAGCCTTCCGGAGCAACGCGCTCTCCGTTTGGGACGATAAGCCTGGAAATCCAAGCGGCACTTTGCGGGCTAGATTCAAGTAGCTGCCCCAATCCCCACAGCACCATTAAAAAAAGCACAATCGGAGCGGTCAGCATCAGGCAGCCTTTCCAGACTGCGGGGCGCTGGTGCAGTAATGCCTGCCAGGCGATCTGCGCCGGAAGTTTTGCAAGCGCTTTGTCGGGGGCGGGATCGGTATCGTCACGGTAGTTAAACTGCATCTCTTTCTCGCGATTGCTTCCCTCAAGCTGAATTGCGGCCCAGGAATCATCTTCAATAGGATTAGGAAATTGGTTTGTGGCCGAAAAATCAAGCTCCATCTGCGAGGAGGTTGGTTTATTGTTTTTTTCGCGCGCGGTTTCCGCTCGGACGTTTTCGTGTGGGGCGCTGATCGGGCGTTTCATATCGAAGGTTCGGGGCACCTCCAAGCTGAGCTGTGAATTTTCTTTGGGGGAGGGGTCAGAGCCGAGCGTCCAGCTTTCTTCATCCGGTTCCGCCTCATCCGTCCAAGGATCGATCTCAAAATCTAAGCTCTCATGTTTGGTGGTAGGGTCTGTTTTGGCCGGAGTTACTTTGCAAAGGCTCTCTTCTTTGCTGAAGATATGATCACAGCGTGAACAGTGAAAGCGCGGGAACTCAATGCCATCCAAGGACTCCGAAGGCAGGGCGAACTTGGAGCGGCAGGATGGGCACTTAATTACCATAAAATCTGTTTGGTTTTTTGGTTGCATGGGATGGTCGCCGTTTTCTTTCGGAAATCCGTTAGTTGCTATTTTGGCCATGGTATTACTACTCTTAGTTTGTACGGTTTGAAAGTCTCCGAATCTGCAAAAATCCTGCGTGGCATGGCAGTTGCCGGGGGTAACGTCAGTCAGAGATGCACCACCAAGTACCTTAGAATAACAAAGCCTTTGATGCCATACTAAAACTACCGGTAACAGGGGGTGACCACTTTTTTTCATGATAATCGCACTGGTAACAGATTGTAATCTCCTAACTTAATATTCATGTGAATGGATACAAACTTGTAAGGGCACCTACTAGCTAGGGTTATTTTAGGCACTTGTGGTAACTATTAGGGGGTGAGGGCTTAGACAATACTTAAAGGAATATTTGGAGAATACGCAGATATGCCGCAGAAAAAAATCCGTGGGGGGAAGGTGGCCTCACGTGGCTCGCATAAAAAAGCTCCAAAGCCGCTGCTAATCGGGCGGCGCGCGCTGCGGGAGGTGCTGCGTCATGCCCCCGGGCGGATCGAGCGAGTGTGTGTGGCAGAGGGTAAAGGTGACAGGTCCGGCTCTTTCCAGGAGATTATGGATGAGGTGAAGCGCTTAGGGATTGATTACGTCCGGCTTTCTGCGGAAGAGCTTGATGCTATGGCAGGTGGCGCATCTCATCAGGGTTTTGTGGCTGAACTTGGCGAACGTCCCGGGCTTGATTTAAAAGGTTTTTTAGAGAAACGTGGAAGATCAGACCGCAGTGTGGTAGTGATGCTGGATTCGGTTTTTGATCCCCAAAATCTAGGCGCGATTTTAAGGGCGGCTGAGTGTTTTGGCGCAGATGCGGTTCTGTGGTCGTGGAATAGGGGCTGCGGATGGGTTAGCCCCGCCGCGGTTAAGGCATCGGCCGGTGCCTCTGAGCTTGTCACCTGGGTGCGAATTAGCAACCTTGTGGAATCACTAAAGAAACTTA
Source organism: Deltaproteobacteria bacterium (assembly GCA_012514925.1). Taxonomy (GTDB): domain Bacteria; phylum Bdellovibrionota_C; class UBA2361; order UBA2361; family JAAYZI01; genus JAAYZI01. The sequence goes on from JAAYZI010000030.1 coordinate 6,371, forward strand.
AATCTGCGGGGTATTGGGCTGTAGCTGCGGATGCCACTTACGGAGCTCAAGACCTGCGTGATTTTACGTTTCCTGAGAAAACGGTGCTGGTGGTTGGGTCTGAGGGCGCGGGGCTTAGCCCTCTGCTTTTAAAAGAGTGTGATTTTAAGGTTAAGATACCAATGTTTGGAAAAATTGAGTCGCTGAATGTGTCTCAGGCTACCGCTATCTTTTTGTTCGCGTATGGACAAACAGGAGTACTTAAAGTAGCTTAAAGTTTCGGGCGCCCGTTCACATGAATATTAAGTTAGGGGATTACAATGTGTTGCTAGTGAATTTTGTTTAATCAATTCCATGCGTGGGCGGTTACAAGTTTTGAAATGACAGCTTTTGAAGAATACAATCACTTTTTTTCGGTCAAAGTCGAGCGCTTCGATGGTCCTATAGATCTGCTTTTGCATTTGGTAAAGAGCCGCGAGCTGCCTATCGAGGAGCTGTCTTTGGCGCAGGTGGCGGCTCAGTACTTGGAGTGTATTGAGAGCCTCCGTCATGTAGATCTAGATGTAGCGGGAGAGTACCTCGTAATTGCCGCCACTTTGATTTCGATTAAGGCGGCGGTGCTGCTTAATGAACCGGTCGAATTGGTCCCGGATGAGGAGGGGAATCTGATTAATCCCCACGATGAGCTTCTGCTCCGGTTGCGCGAGGCAGAGGTTTATAAGCAGGGAGCCGAACTGCTCCTGAAGCGTGACTATCTGGGGATTGATGTGTTTTCACCTCCATCTGTTTTAAAGCACTTGCCGGCACCCGCAGCGGCGCCACTGCTGCCGCATAGCCCCATGCTTTTGGGGAAGGTTTTCCGCAAATTGCTGGAGAAGGTCGACGACGGGGCTTCGCTCTACACTGTCATGGTTGAGTCTGTTTCAGTGATTGAGCGTATGGTGCAGATTTTAGACCTTTTGGAGGCGGCGGATGGGCCGGTTGAGTTTGAACGGTTGATCCCGAATGTTATTAACAGCCGCGGTATGTTGATCGCCTCCTTTGTGGCCTTGCTTGAGCTTTGCAAGCGTCAGGCCATCTATGTTTCGCAGAGTGAGACTTTTGAACAGATCTTTGTGGGCTTGGCTGCTGATAAAATCGATCTCTCGCAGCTTAGCTCTGAGTTCGATGAGCCGCAGCAAGGTATGCAGGAGGCGGGCCTGGCAGCCAATCTCAATTGAGATGTAAATTGGCGAACGCGGTCGAAATATTTACTTCTGTTATGTTCTAGAGAAGGTGGTCATGGGAGAAGTTGAGCTGTTTAAAAACGCTCTTAAGGCAGGGTTGATCGAAGATCCCTCGGCAGAAAGGCTTGAGGAGCAGGAACTTGAGGAACAGAGACCTGAGGAGCAGGGTAAAAACGGGTCCGAGCCTGACCGGGTGGTTGAGCAAGAGGCGCCGGCCTTGATTGAGGCTCTGATTTTAGCAAGCGGGGAGGGGCTTTCTCAAGAAAGGATTAG
>JAAYZI010000335.1 GCA_012514925.1 Deltaproteobacteria bacterium
ACGAATTTGGTTAAACCTTAACTTAGGATGCAAATCAGGAGGACACTCTACTACTAGATTTCTTAAGTTGATTTAAAAAAGGTACTTAAGCAAAGGATCGATTCTTCCGAACATCTTAAATAGGCGGGAATTGGTGCTTGGGCCTGGTTCTACGGCGCTGGCGATTCGTTCCCGCTCTAGGATAGTCACAATCGAAAAGCTGTACTAGGGCTTTTTAAAATAGCCAAGGAGGGCACATGCTAGTTGAAAGGATTCATAAGGATACCGCTTATTCCGGTGACAAAATCGAGCGACTTATAAGGTCAATAAAAAAAAGTGATAGCGTCGACGCGGTAGACCCCGAACTCGGTAGTTGGCGACAGCGACGCGAAGAACACCATGCTGCGCAAGAAGAAACGGGGCAGCATCCAGCCACTGGAGAAAAGATGCCCGGAGGAGTTCCAACTGAGGCATTTAAGCACAACGAGCGCATTGATGTTTTAGCGTAGGGGTAATCGATACCCCTTAGTTTGGGAGGTGACGCGGGGGTTCTGGCTTTACTGATGCAGTGGGTTGGCTCGATTTAGCCGGCTCCGCGTTTTCGATCTCTTTCTCAGAAATTTCAAGGCAGGCGTCGCCGTCAATTAATCTGCGGCAAATATGCCCCAGTTTCTTAAGCTCCAGAGGTTTGATCAAACACAGGTCAATGCCAGACTGAAGGTACTTTTCGATATCAAAGACAAAAGCGCGGCTGCTCACCAGAATAATTGGCAGCATCGCCGATTTCGCGCTGTCGCGGATATTCTTTACCAAGAAATCTTCAGGCTTATCGACCATGCGGTTGTTCACCATCGCTAGTTCCACCTCTCCCTTTCTTAAGACATCCATAGCCTCAACTTGGGTGGCTGCCGTGGCAACTCTAAATCCGATATGCCTTAAATAGCGCGCCACCATTTCTCGCTCACCATCATCGCTTTCGACCAGCAAAATCAGCTCTCCGGATCCTTTAGGATCCTCTTGTGGCTTAGGTTCTGTCGAGACAGCAGTACCGCGTTCATAGGATGCCGCCGGGAATGTAAGCCAGAAGTGGGAGCCTTTTCCTGGAGAGGATACAAAGTCCACCTGCCCTCCATTTACTACCGCTAGGCGCTTCGTAAGCGCCATTCCTAATCCTGCTCCAATCTGATTTATGGCGTACGAATTGTCGACCCGTTCAAATGGAGCAAAAACCACTTCACGGGCAGTAACATCTATGCCGATGCCACTATCACGCACGTTGATTTTTATGCGGGCTCCTGGCGCGCGCTCAGCCCAAAGCTCTATTTTGCCCCCATCCGGAGTGTATTTGATGGCGTTCGTAAGAAGATTGATCAGCATCTGACGGATATGGCGGCGATCACAGCATATCGGTAGAAGCTCCTCGTTATCGTGGCAAATCAGGGTATGGTTCTTACGTAGAGCTTGAGTCCGTACTACTCCGGCAATATCATTTAAAAGTTCGTTAAGTAGGATCGTTTCCCGGTTAGGGCTGATTTTGCCCGATTCGATTTTTGCGTAATCCAGAACGTCATTTATTAACTCTAGCAGATGCTCTCCATTACTACGCACCATTTTAAGTGTGTCCAATTGGTCTTGGGTTACAGTGCCGCACAGACCATCCACCACTAACTCCACCGCATTCAACATAATACCAAGCGGTCCTCTGATTTCGTGGCTAAGGTTAGCTAGGAAGCCAGTTTTGGCTTTCACTGTTTCCTCAGAGGCGCGTTTCATACGCATTAATTCAGCCGTGTATTCGGAGTTGATGATTGCAAGGCCGCTTTGCAACGCTAAGACTCGCATAATTTCCCGATCTGCGCGGGATGGGATCTCTCCTTTTTTGAGCGCTACGCGTAGGCTGCCCAAAACCGAGCCTGCAAAGGCGATGGGCTGGACCAGCACATCTACACTGGGAACTTCTTCCACACCTTCTTTCGCGCCGGAAAGCATTGCTTGAGCGCTGGTTCTAAAGGGTCTCCCTAGCACGAAAGCTGAGTGATAAAGGCTGGATTCTGTGTCAAACAGCGCTAGCTCAGCCGATTGCGCTGAAAACAGTCGGTATGCCAACGCGACGATACGTTCTAAGGTGCGCGATAACTCTTCCTTTGAGGAGATCTTGCGTTCAATAAGGTTGATTGAAAGAGAACTGTGCCTGCGTCGAACTTCGCGCACAATCATGTCCAACAGCTCATCCATGTTGCGGAAATGTGTGTCCATGCCGATCTGCCTGGCCACATTCTGCAAGACGCGCCGCAGTTCCTTGCGGCCTAACATAAAGTGTACAATCAAACTCCAGCCGATCAGGTTTAGTGCCACAACCACACCAGTCATGGAGTTCATCAGCGGCGCTTTAATCACGTAAATTAGGAGCGGAATCCAACCGATTCCCGCGACCAAAGCCAAAGTTAGCAGCACTAGCGCATTGTGCATCTCATGTCTCTAATACTAGTTCATCCTGGAGATGACGCATTGTGGTTAAAGCCCTAGGTGGCAATCCCAGGCTACTGGTTAGATGCTAGAACCAGAGCACCCTTTGCGACTAAGAGGGTCCCCTACCCTAATTTGTAACTGCTTGAATAGACTGAGTAATTATGTTTGCAAGACTTAAGCACGTATCCGATATCCGTTCACATGAATATTACTTTCTCCGGAGAAAGTGAAATTAACTCCGCGCG
>JAAYZI010000031.1 GCA_012514925.1 Deltaproteobacteria bacterium
CTTCGTCGCGAAAGCAGGGCGCTATCTGGAAATAACGATCATACCCGGCCACCATAATCAGCTGCTTAAACTGCTGAGGTGCCTGTGGCAAGGCAAAGAACTTGCCCGGATGAATGCGAGACGGCACCAGAAAATCCCGCGCCCCCTCAGGGGAGCTGTTGGTGAGGATGGGAGTTTGAAACTCGCGAAAGCCCATCTCAAACATCTTGTCGCGAATGGCTCTGATTATCTCGCCGCGTTTAATGATCTTATCGTGCAGCCACTCGCGGCGCAGCTCCAAAAAACGGTACTTAAGACGGGCGGCTTCGGGGGCGTTATCGTCCTCCGCAATCTGAAAGGGCAGCACTTCGCTAGCGGAGAGCAGTTCAAGGTGAGAGGCATGAACCTCGATCTCCCCGGTTTTTATCTTTGGATTTACAAGTTCGGGGGCGCGCTTAGTAACCGGGCCGCGCACCAAAATTACGGACTCGATTCGGACCTTTTGTATAAGGTCCTGCATCCCAGCTCCAAAGACTACCTGAGTCACACCGTAGTGATCGCGCAGGTCAACAAAAACCACTCCACCGTGGTCGCGCTTGCGCATAACCCAGCCGGACAAAACCACTTCCTCTCCCACACTTGCAAGCGAAAGATCACTGCAGGTGTGGGTACGATACTTACTTTTAAGAGAAACCATTAAAATCAATCCTTTCCCCTCTGAGCACCATAACTCAGAGGGTTAATAAAAAGCCGGTGCATTTCCGCACAGATACTAATGAGATATGTAATACTTTGTCAATTAAGACAGGGCGTTAAATCACATACAAAGCAAACAACCTGCTCGAACAGCTTAAATACCACCTCTGCTGCATCCAGTGGAAGAGGCGAGACTATGCCTCACCAACTTTAAGCAGCCCTTGGCAATTCGCTCAGCCGCCTCAAAAGGCCGCGCTGGACCTGCGCGCTCACGCATATGCGCATATTGTGAAGGTTCCAGAATTTGAGAGAGGGCCTGCTTCAGCCGTTCAGCAAACCGTTCGCCCTCCTCCACAATCAGAGCTTTGCCGGCCTGCGCTAAAATCTCTGCGTTGGCTTGTTGATGATTGCCCTGCGCAAAGGGATAGGGCACCAACACAGCCGGGATATTCAACGCTCCCAGCTCCATGACCGTGCCGGCACCAGCGCGCGACACCACTACATCGGCAAAACGATACGCCTCCGCCATATTTGAGATAAACTGTTCAACTCTGGCCGTAACCTGGTGTGCGGCATAGGCTGCTTTAAGGAGATCCACACTCTCAGCCCGGCACTGGTGCCAGACCTCCAGTCCTTGCTCTTTGATAAAATCTGCAAGCTCCGCCACAACGCCGTCAAGTGCGCGCGCTCCCTGAGACCCTCCCATCACCAGTAGCCTGGAAGGACAAAGAACTTGCCGTTGCTCCATGGCCACTGCCCTAAGTTCATCTCGCAGTGGTTGCCCGGTCACAACGGTATTTGCAGCAGCGGGCATCTTAGCCTGACTAAAAGCGAGCGAAACCTTGGTGGCGTAGTGCGAGAGCACCCAGTTAGCCATACCCGGCTTTAACTCGGCCTCATGTATCCAAGTTGGGATGCCTTTTAGTCTGGCAAGGCTTACGGGAATAAAAGTTACGTAGCCCCCTACGCCTATGATTAACTTAGGCTTGCACTCCTTAAAGATGCGCACCACCTGGCAAATTGCTTTGGGCAGGGTTACCATAAAGCGCAGCGCACCAAGCACTCCCCGGCGCTTAAGCCCCACCGTAGATATTTGGTGGCGTTTAAATCCGGCCGTATCGATAATCGTTGCTTCGAGGGGGCGCCCGGAACCGATAAATTCAATGTTAGTTTGCGGCTCCATGCGCTTTAATGCGCGCGCAATCTCCAGTGCGGGCAAAAGATGCCCGCCTGTGCCGCTGGCACAAACCAAGATGCCACAGCTTTGTGACGGTGCACACGGCGACGATGAAGCTTTCTTACTCTTCATAAAACGAACGGGCCAGAGCCAGCATCAGCCCGACCCCCATAAGCGAAGCCACTAAGCTGGAGCCTCCATACGCCAACAGTGGCAGCACTAAGCCTTTGGTCGGAAGCAGCCCCAACACCACTCCCATATTTACCAGCGCTGGAGCCGCAATTAAGAGTGTTAACCCTACTCCCAAACAGAAAGAAAAAGTGTCGTTTACAAAACGTCCCGCTAGCTTTAAACCCCGCCATAGAAATAACAAAAAAACAAGTAACACCGCCAACGCACCAACAAATCCCAGCTCTTCAGCGATCACCGCGTAGATAAAATCAGTATGGGCAGCCGGAAGAAAAAACAGTTTCTGTTGGCTGCTTCCCAAACCAACTCCCCAAAGTTTGCCTGAACCAACCGCAATTAGAGACTGTACCAACTGATAACCCTTGCCCTGCATATCACTAAAAGGAGAGAGAAACGCCGCGATGCGGTTCATTCGGTATGGAGAAACCATAATCAAAAGCGCCATAGCCAGCCCGCAACCGGCAAAACAAAATATAACGTGCCGTAAGCAGACTCCAGCTGCGGCAGCCATGCCGAGAGTAACAATCGCTAAAATCACGCAGCTACCCAGATCAGGCTGCAACAAAAAAAGCCCCGCCACAAGAGCCACGAACAGAAAGGGCTTAAGTAACCCCGTCGTAAATTGCTCCAAGGCATCCTCATGGCGCGCAAAATAACCACACAGAAAAATCACAAATATGAGTTTAACGAACTCACCAGGCTGAAAGCCGACACTGCCAAATTTAATCCAGCGCTTCGCCCCACCTACGCTGTCCCCTACCCCCGACACAAGAGGTAATACCATCAGCAGTAATGCTAGCGGCAAACAATAAACCGCCATTTTTTTTAGAAAACCAATGCGCACACGCGAGCATAAATACATCCCCAAAAAACCGAGCAACACAGCCGCACTCTGACGTTTTACAAAGAAAAGAGGGTCTCCGTATTTTTCATGGGCCACCACTCCCGTGGTTGAGTAAACCATTACTAAACTAAAAGATACTAGGATGATGGTGAGTACCAAAATCGAAGCATCCATTAGAAGCGGCGCCTTAAGCTCGCGTGCAGCGGGCCTGGTAAAAGCCTGCGGCCAAATATTCTGGGCGGTGTTGTTCATAACTTAAAGTTACTACCACACCCTGCAGATTCCTGAAGCCCCCTTTTTAACGCAGCTTTAATGTAGCCAGCGACATCAGCGCCAACACAATCGAAACAATCCAAAAACGCACGATAATTTTAGGCTCAGCCCAGCCCTTTAACTCAAAATGGTGATGAATCGGCGCCATACGAAAGACGCGTTTCCCGGTGAGTTTATAAGAGTAACGTTGGATGATAACCGAAAGGGTTTCAATCACAAACACCCCCCCCGCTACCACTAAGACCAACTCATGCTTGACCGCTACCGCCACGAAACCAAGCCCAGCCCCTAAAGCCAGCGCCCCAAGGTCTCCCATAATAATCTGCGCCGGAAAGGTGTTGTACCACAAAAAGCCCAGCCCTGCCGCTAACATCGCTGCCAGGAGGATGCTGAGTTCTCCGGCCTGCGCCACGTAAAAGAGGCCCAGATAATCAGCCACAACTTTATGTCCACACAGGTAAGCGAACAATCCGTAAGTAAAAGCCACTGTCATAACCGGGCCAATCGCCAACCCGTCTAATCCATCGGTTAGGTTAACCGCATTCGAAGCGCCCACCACTACAAAAACCGCAAATGGTATAAA
>JAAYZI010000336.1 GCA_012514925.1 Deltaproteobacteria bacterium
GAGAAAGTAATATTCATGCAAACGGTCACCTTTTGACTAAACTCGGGCTCGGATCTATGCTGATAACGCGTAGTTAAAGTTGTTTCGCAAAAAAATTCGTTTTCGGGTAGGAGGGCGCGGCGTTGGAGTTTCAAGAATTAGGGCAGGGGGTGGTGAAACGCCGTGAGAGGCGTGTGCTTGGACTTTTCGTCGATGGCACTGGCTTAGATCGCGCCACCAGACGCATCGCCCGTAAAGTGGACCTTTCGGCTTTGGTTAGGGGGGTAACATCCGGCATCACCCCGGTAGTTGCTCGTTATTACACCCTCATCCCATACGAAGACGACTCAAGGCAGAGGGCATTTTTAGACGCGGTGTATCGCGCTCATCTCGAAGTGATCGTAAAGCGGCTTCCTCCTAAGGGTGTTACTCGCCAAGTCTCAGTGGATGTTGAGATGGCCGCGGATATCGTGGCATTTGCCCTTGGGTACCAGGACTTTGGAGAGCTAAGCAAGTACCAACCGGGGTCGCTGGATGCACCGCCTGAGCCACAACGTGGCGCACTGCCCTTTGTGCGGGCGCGTCAAACGGCCGAGAGGGCAGAGGCAGCACCGAAAAATCCAACGCCTGTACGCCCGGCTGAATCGGGTGCCAAAGAACAGAGGATTATTACAGTAGTTTGTCCAAGTAGAGACTTAAGCTACCCACTTTCACTGGTCAAAGATTTTGGGGTTGATACGGTTAGCGCTGACTTTGGGCAGTTCAACACTGGAGATATACTTAAATCAGCGGCTAAGTGGATTGACCTTTCGGATTCAGAAACGATCTGGCGTCAGTAGCCCCCGTTTGTACTTAATCAACAAGTCTTGCGGAGATCTTGGGCTTGTTTGTTAGATGTGCTTTTTACTTGTAGGTAACAGGTAACCGTTTACTCATGGAATTGATTACACTAAACCTGTAAACACCGAAGCCTACCCTTAGAGAGGACAAGTCCCCTCTAAGGGGACAAGTTTTTTTCCTTGATAATTTCACTGGTAACAGATTGGAATCTCCAACTTAATATTTACATAACCGGATACCACAGGGATTTGACTCAAAACTGTTGTCTTGGAAGCTCAAAAGAAAGTATGCTAACCCGGATGTTTCACCAGATTTCTGCTGCTTCGAGCCATCTGCACGAATTTGCAAAGGATTACTTGTCACGGGTACTCGTTGTAGCGCCTGCGCGTTTGCCCTGGCGAGGTCCTTTTCGTCTTCAAGCATCTTACTCGACTCGCGATGAAACCTGGTAGAGCGTCCGGACTAAGGCACTACTGCGATTTTGCAACGCCTTGCAGACGTGACCTTTTTTCACTAAAAACATTGTTGTAGACGACTATGGCTAGAAATCAATCCGACCCGAGACTGCCGCCTCAATCCATCGAAGCCGAGGAATCGGTGCTGGGGAGCATCCTGCTTGATAATGACGCCATTAATTTAGCGATTGAAAGATTGCGCATAGATGATTTTTACCGCGCTCCCCATAAAGCCATCTTTGCCGCTATGGTCTCACTCACTGATAAGAATGAGCCGATTGATGTCATCACTTTGAGCCAAGAGCTTAGATCACAAGGAAGCTTAGAAGAGGTCGGCGGCATGGAAAACTTGGCGCGTCTAGCCACACTTGTGCCGAGTGCGGCTAATGTCGGGTATTATGCCAAGTTAGTGCGTGAACACGCAATTCGCAGAAAAATAATCCATGAAGCCTCACGTATCATCACCAAAGCCTTTGAGCAGGAGGGCGAGCTCGAAGACTTTTTGGATACCAGTGAACAGCGCATTTTGAGCGTATCAGATCAGCGCATCAACCCTTCATTTCACCGCGTCGGAGATCTAGTCCAAGATTCGATTAAGCTCGTGGAAAAAATGTATGACCGTAAGGAACTCGTGACCGGGGTGCCTACGGGTTTTCACGATCTTAACCGTATGACCGCTGGCTTTCAGCCTTCCGACTTGATTGTGATCGCAGCGCGTCCTTCAATGGGTAAAACGGCCTTGGCGCTTTCAATCGCTCAGTGGGTCGGCATCCATGAGATGCGTAATGTTGCCGTGTTCTCGCTGGAAATGTCAAAAGAGCAGATCGTGATGCGCATGCTTTGCTCCGAAGCGCGGGTCGAGAACTCCAAGGTGCGCACCGGGCATTTGGGGGAGCGTGATTTTCCGAAGCTGGTTGACGCCGCCAGTAAGATTGCGGAGGCCCCGATTTTTATCGATGACACTCCCGCCCTGGGAATTATCGAGATGCGCGCCAAAGCCAGGCGCTTGCACCGTGATAATCCGCTCTCATTGATCGTGGTGGATTATTTGCAGCTGATGCGTAGCTCGATATACAACAATAGCCGTGAACAGGAGATCGCCGATATCTCGCGTTCGCTCAAATCCCTGGCGAAAGAGTTAAACGTGCCGGTCGTGGCGCTCTCGCAGCTTAACCGTTCGGTTGAATCCAGAAACGATAAGCGCCCTCTCATGTCGGATCTGCGTGAATCCGGGGCGATCGAGCAGGATTCGGATATCATCATGTTTATTTACCGTGATGAAGTTTATAACCCGGGCACTTCTGACAAGGGTGTGGCGGAAATTATCATTTCTAAGCAGCGCTCTGGGCCAACCGGTGTGATCCGTATCGCCTTTGCGCCCGAGTTTACGCGCTTTGATAATTTAGAAGAGCGTATTGAAGCTGATTTATCTGGGTCGGAGATGGAGGGGTCTGCCGAAATGGATCATGAGCTGTTCTAGTTCTAACACTGCGCCCATTCGCTATGCGGCAAACATCTTGGCGCTCTTGGTAATTGGGCTGATTTATTATGTCTTGCGCTTGCCGACTGCCGCGGTGCCGCTTTCTTTTTACGATGACGGCGAAACCCTTTACCATACCCTAACAGTTTTAAAGGGGGGGCTGCCTTACCGGGACAGTATCAGCCATCATTTTCTAGGGTACGTGCTTCAGTTTCTAGTAGGCGCTAAAATTTTCGGATTCTCCCCCTCGTTGGTCAGAGAAGTAGCGTTTTTAAGCCAGATTTTAACCGGATTTGGAGTGTTTCTATGCATGCGCTTGATGTTGCCCTGGCATGCGGCGCTGTTAGCGGGAGTTCTGACCGTAAGCGCTAGAGAGCCTTGGGTGACTGGGTTTTTTGTGCAGTACCAGATAAACCTGCTCTATGTTTACGCGCTGCTTTGCTCTCTTAGCTATTTAAGGTCAGGCCGCACTTGGAAGGTCGCAGTCGCGGGGCTGCTGTGCGGTTTAGCTTTTACCTTTGACCAGCGAGCTCTGGCATTGACGCTGCTTCTGCCTACCTGCGTGGTCCTAAAACCGTCTCAAAAACCGCCTCAACTACTTAAGGCGCTTAGCGCCGCCAGCTTGGGATGGCTCACTCCGCCGCTTTTAGCGGTGCTTTATCTTTCGATAAACGGTTTGTGGGAGCAGTTTATTGAACAGACTTGGATCTTTCCAACCCGTTACCGAGTGGCCAGCCAGTCCATGTTGGAACTACTGCAGCACGCTCTTTTAGTCCATAAGTACCTACTCACCCTAACCCCCATCTTGCTCGTAGCGGGGCTGCTTGGATGGGGGGCTTTGATTAAAAGCCTCCAAAGACATAAGGGTGATCAAAACTTGACGGCTTGCCGCCGTCTAATGCTCTGCCTGGCGCTACCATTGGGGGCGATGCCGCTTTTTGGCTCACGAGATTATGACTACTACACCATTACCTGGCTCCCTTATTTGGCGATGCTAAGCGCAATTTCTCCTGATTTTTTTAGGTCTCTCGGAATTCGCGCGCGTAGGCTCGTGACGATGCTTTTATGGACGCCGGTTCTGTTTTCGCTCTCAAGTGCATGGTTACACCGAAACTGGGCGGAGAAACAGGAGTATCAAGGAGACGGCATTCAAGAGGTCGCGCAGTTCCTTAAAAATAACCTGACTCTGGCAGATAGCGTATATGTGTGGGGTTACCGGCTGGATCTTTACGCCTACCTTGAGAAACTAAGCGCTTTTCCCTTTGTCAACCAAATGTTAATTCATCCTGACAAAGTTTCGAGCGATGCGACGGTGCGGGCCAAGCACATCTATCCCAAATATGAAGCGCTTTTCCTAAATTTGCTTAATGAAAGTCTGCCTGATTATCTGGTGACCATAAACGAGGATCGCCAGTTTGAAAGCCCCTCCCACCAAAGAGTCACCGAGCTGTTGAGGAAACGCTACCAGTTGGTCCACCAGCTGCAAAGAAAGGATTTTAGGGGGAATTCCTA
>JAAYZI010000337.1 GCA_012514925.1 Deltaproteobacteria bacterium
ACACTGCCTGTGTGATTAAATACTGACTAATACAGGTGGATGTGGGGCATATTCACTTTCTCCAGAGAAAGTAAAATTTTACCGCCCTGGCAGAAAACAAAAGTTACATGATCAATTCCACGCGTGAACGGTTACGGTAATCACCCTATATGCGGTGCCTTACGATCTCTCCCTCAATCAAGTAGATCACGTCTTCTGCAATGTTGGTGGTTAGATCGGCGATTCGTTCCAAGTTGCGTGAAACTGAAAGTATCATGATGTAGCTTTCGCTGCGGCTGGAATCTTTGCTTATTGCAGAGTGGGTTAGGTCATACATACGGCGATTTAGCTGATCAATTTCGACGTCTGCATGGCAGACTCCCCGCGCCATATCGGCATCTAAATTAATCAGTGATTGCAAGCTGTCACGCACCATTTTTTTTGTCTTAATGGTCATCTCCTCCAACTCAGGGGGAAGATCCACACTTCCTAAGGCGCAAATACTCTTGGCGCGTGCAGCGATATTTCCAGCGGTATCCCCGATTCTTTCCAAATCGTTGTTGATTTTTAAAATAGCGACCACATAGCGCAGATCAGTCGCCACCGGCTGGTGTAACGCCAGAATTTTCAAACACTCTTCCTCAATCTCGACCTCGCTCTCATCAATTGTCGTGTCGCTATCGATTATTTTTTGCGCCAAGACGAGATCGCGCTCGCGCAGGGCTCGCATCGCGTCATAAACGGTCTCCTCTACTACAGCACAAAGGGCCAGCAATCTTTCTTTAAGTTTTTCAATCTCTCGGACGAAATGCCTGGTCATATGTTTTCCCCTCCAAAGCGCTCAGTGTAGCCGCCCGTATGGCAGCTGCTACTATAGTAAAGAGTGCATTTAGGGTGCAACTACAAGGTGGGAGTAATACAGGGTAGTGGGGCCAATTGGTCAGTCGCCAGTCTGGTAAAAAAACGCGCGTTCAAATCTCCCTAATTTAGGCCGCCAGGTGGTGTATCCCGGGAAAAAGTAGGTATCTTCAAAATTCATCCAGGTAGAACCGATAGCAAAACCCATATCTACGATATCCCTGTGCTTTACGCCGTGATGTACAAGTGGCTCGGCAACAATTTCAAGCTCTCTTACTCCGTCCATCAGTTCGTTGTCCCAAAGATGAAGACAAGAGAACTTTACGACCTCCATGATTCGATCAAAACCTCCATTTTTCCAAGGTGTGGCTACATGCAGTCGGGGTCGGTGCGTTTGGTCGCTTGGATACGGGAGCATTAAGGAAGCGTACCCCCGGTCTGAGGGGTGTAGATACTTGCCAGCCGTGTCCCAGGCTTGGTCTAAGCTGTGAACCAACTTAAACTGTTCTCCTATATGGTGAAAGAACAGGCGCGTTTCAGGTTCTTCTTGTCCTTTGATGCTAATTTCAAAGCCGACACGAACGGCGTTAAGATCCAGCACTGGCGCTAAAACTTTCAGTTGGCTCTGGTAAAAAGGCACAAGAGCCTCTTTGGAAACCGGCAACTCTTCTCGGAATTTGCCATTAAAAGAAACTGCGCTTAAAAGTAAGGCGTCTCTTTGGTCTCCTCGCTCTGGTTTTTGTGGTAAAAGGCTTGTCATTGGTGAAATCTAGCATAAGAATCGACGCTACTAAAATCATTGTGGCTCTGCGGTTACTCTTCACTGCAACCCGGCCTGATAGATCCTTTTACGTCGATTGCCGCCCTCCAACTCATTGAAAAGGTGCGCGCGGAAAAGCATAAACCAGTGGCCAAGGACCAAACCCGCCAGGGCGATAAGGGTCCCGGCTTGGTGCGCGGCTGCTTCTAACGGCTGCCAGCTTTTTATAATTATCAGCACCGGAAGTAACGGTTCGCTGGAGGCTAAAACCATCAGGAAATCGATGGGAAAAAGAAGGAGTAACGGGGCCGCCAGCACGGCTAACGGGAAGAACCACTCGATCCAGTTATCACGGATAAATTTGGCGGCTGCCAGTAGCGCTGAAATTCCGTCCAGACGGCGTTGGTGCACGACTTCCGGAATAGCGTTAAAGATCACCACCAGCCCAAGTTTAACGCAAAGCAGGAGCCACAAGTTATTTGAAATGCTCTGACTTATTTGAAATGG
>JAAYZI010000338.1 GCA_012514925.1 Deltaproteobacteria bacterium
CCGGAGAAAGTAAAATGAAAGTGAAATTAACCCCGCGCCACCGCCCAGGCTGAAAACAAAATTGCATGGTCAATTCCACGCGTAGGCGGTTACGCGGATACTGTAACTGTTCATAATTAGCAATTATTCCAACTAGTTGTTTACGCCCTTTATTAACTGTAACCGAACAAACCCCTCAAGACATCTAACGATAAGGTTTTCTTCGGGAAAAAGTAGGCGGGGCTATCAGGCTAACTCTCAACTACTAAGGCTCTTTTTTTAATGGCAGAGGCACACGCATCATTTCTGTCACGCTTTGAAATTGGCGCGCTACTGCATGAAGGCGCTAAGGGCAAAGTCTACCTGGCCAAAGACAAGCTTAGTAACGGCAGTTATGCGCTAAAGCGCTTGCCCTGCTCGTACTTTAAGAGCAAAGAAGACAAAGAGCGATTTTTTGCAGAGCTGCAGCGAGCCAGAGAGCTTGCACATCCAAACATTCTTGCAATCGGTGCCTTCGTTAAAGAAGACGAAGATTTGATTTACCTAAATGAACACTGCCATGGCGTTTTGCTTGAGCGCCGCTTAGAGAGCGGCCCTATCACAGGAGTTGATGCCTACGAAATTATGCTGCAAGTTTCTGCGGCGCTTTACTTTGCGCACTCCCGCGGGGTAAGCCACACGGCTCTATCCCCACGCAATATTCTGCTGGGCACCGAAAATCAGGTAAAACTCGTGGACGTAGGCATCAGCTACCAAGACACCGAAGACACCTCTACCACCACGCCAGTCCCTCCCCTTGCAGTCGTGGCTACAGCACTAGCGCAGGGCCGTGAGATCCGCCCCCCTGAATACTCCTCTTACTACTGCGCCGCTCTAAGCCATGCAAACGAAAGCGCCGAATTCCTGGAAGCGCTCTGTCAGGGAGTGTGGCAAAACGGTTTGGCAAAGAAGTTTAAATCCCTGCCCTTCTTCGCTCGCTTCTATCCCACCCACAGTGCCCTAACCCCACGCGCCTGGCTTACTAGCTTGTTTAAACCCAAATCCGGAGGTGCTCATGGAGCATAGACGCTACCCAACCGGATCGATCTTTGCCGAAAGGTACCGCATTGTAAAACAAATAGGTGCCGGAGCCATGGGCGAAGTGATGCAAGTCGAGGACATTCTGCTTAACAATGCGACCATGGCGCTTAAAATCGTAGACCGCAGACTGCATGACAAGAGGCTGACGCGCTTACAAAACGAAGCATCTTTAGCCTCTTGCCTGCGCCACCCCAACGTCGTTAGCGTATTTGACAGCGGCCGAAACACCAGTGGCCACGCCTGGATCGCCATGGAGCTGGTGCCCGGCAAATCTCTAAACAACTTCATAAAGCACGAACCCCTGTCACTTGAACGCGCCTTAGGCGTGATTCTGCAAATTGCCTCTGGCGTAAGAGCCGCACACAACGCCGGCATTGTGCACCGCGACCTAAAACCCCACAATGTACTGGTCTCACCCACGGGAGAGATGAAAGTGGCCGATTTCGGCGTGGCCAAATCGCTGGATTTCGACCTGCGCCTAACTCTAAGCGGAGAACTAGCCGGCACGCTCTGCTACGCCGCGCCTGAACAAAGCTCGCGCGGAACAGCCGATCCTCGCATGGACGTGTACGCCCTGGGGATCATGCTCTACGAGCTGCTAAGTGGGGAGGTGCCCTTTTACAGCATCGCTCCTCTTCTTCTGCAACGCATGCACCGCGAAAAGCCTATGCCTTACATCCGAAAGACAGTACCCGGCGTGCCACTCTGGGTAGAGGGCGTAATTGGACGCTGCACCAAAAAAGATCCCAGCCACCGCTACAAAAGTATGCAGGAGGTTATTGAGGTTCTGCTAATAAACGCTGCACCGGCCGTAACCAAAACCCTGCCACTGCACATGCAAGGCAAAAACTGGCTGTTTTTATCGTAGAGAGACCTATGAACGCGCCCACACTACGCATGGTTTTACGCTACACACTAAGCCGCCGCACCCTGCGCGCACGCCTAACCGGCCCGCTGCACGGGTTGGAGCTAGTCTGGATCAGAATAAGGCACTGCCTTCTCTATGCCGCTATAACACTTGCCATGGCCTTCGCACAACAAACATTTCTGCAAAGTAGCCTAGGTCAGATGACCATCGAAAAGGAGCTAGACCTTCTCTTTTGGGCACGCGGTCCGATTGCTCCACCCGCACACACTACTGTGGTAGCCATAGACGACCAAACTCACAACTATCTTAAAATCCCGGTAAATCAAGCCTTCCCGCGCGAAACCCTGGCAGCAGGCTTAGAAAGCCTTGCCCGCCTAAAACCCAGACGGGTGGTGATTGACTTTGGCATGAAAGACCGACTTGAGCCACAAACTGACAAGCGCCTTGCACGCGCACTTAGCCTTAGCCCAACTATTATCGGCCACAGCACTGATCGTGTGCTAAGTTTTGGCCCTGACGGAAGCAAACAGTTTAAGCATGAGTGGTTCTACTCCGACCCGCTCTTTCAAAACGCAGCCGCTGGAAGTTTCCCTATGAAGGTTCGCCTTGATAATGGTGTTGTCAGAAGATTTCGCCACGACGAACGCTTTGAACAGTTTATGCCCTCTGGCGCAGCCACGGTTTTTGATGAGCCGTACACTTCACATAAACTTCCCACAGAGCGCGATTTCATAAATTACTACGGTCCTCCCGGTACCATTGAAACTGTGCCATTTTATGTGCTTCTGGAAAAAGATGGCGGTGTGCCCGAAGCGTTGATAAGAGACCGCGTGATATTTCTCGGAATACGCACCAACCTAACTCCAGGCCCAAACAGCAAGGACGTTTTTACCACCTCGTACATAGGTACAATCATGTTTGGAGTGGATATACACGCCACCATCGGCAGTAACATAATGGACGAAAGCTGGATAAAACGCTCATCCCCCGAACGGGAAGATTTTATGCTATTTACAATATGCGCAGCAGGTACACTAGCGCTTCTTATGGCGCGAGGCGTATGGCTTGTGGCGGTGCTTTGCGGAATATTGGGAGGCGTTATTTGCTCCACTATTCGAGAGTTTGGAAAGGGGCTATTTGTTCCAAGCATGACATTGTTAATTGTTATGCCGCTAGCGGCAGGTATCTCATTACTGCTAGTCCAGTTAAAGGCGAGGGCCCAAAAAAAGTACGAGATAAGGCTCTACGGGATTGAGGAAGCAGAGCTAAGGTGCTAATATTACTAAGGGTGAGCGCTTCCTCGTAGGAACGGCTACAGTATTTTATAGGTAAAGCTAAAGTCCTGCCTCAAATCCACCGATAGAAGAATCACCGGTAGAAGAACGGACGAAAGTTTGCCGGCAAAGGCTCACGTTACCAAGATAATAAGCAAGCGCGCGCAACGCATGAAGCACAGCCCAATAAGCGCTTAACACATTAAGGAAAGCCAATATGAAAACCCAAAAGAGAAAAGAACAGGGCGCTTCACTCGTAGAGTACATACTAACGCTCGCACTAATCCTCCTAATAGGAATGGTAGGCCTGAAGGGTTTAGGGGAGGCTACCTCAAGCGAGTTTAAAAAAGTCGCAGACGTCTTCGACGGTAGCGGCGGCTCGGCGGATGGGCCTGCGGCTACGGGACCGGAGGAAGACGATCAGCTTGCGGGCGACGGATGTCCACCTGAAGGATGTTAAATCAAGACGCGGGTCTCTCTCTTTACTCTACGGTGCAGTAATTAGCTTAAGCGGCGTAAAGCCACTTGGATTCGCCCTGGAAACTAGCACATCCGTGATATTTACCAGCCCGTCTTTGTTAAAATCGTACCGGTTCGTTACCTCTACCTGCCTAAAGCTAGAAGAGTTAGCCCGGGCTAAAACTTGATCCGTAGCATTTACAATCGCATCCGTGGCGCTGTTTCCAGTCTCGCCGATAGCGTTTCCAAAATAAAATACATCTGAATCTTGCAGCCCTGTATTAGCGTTGGCTAAAACTTCTATCCGAAGCCACTGCTTCTGAATTGCGCCATCTGCCCATACAATCTCCACGCGTGCGCTGCCATCTACTCCGGCACCAGGGACCACAGTAACACTGCTGGGGGCTGGAGCTGTGGTCCAAGTTTCAAGGTTGTTAGAGTTTCCTACCTTAAACTTAAAATCAGATGCACTTATGGCGCTCCCCTCTGGTAAACCTGTAATATCTACCAGTACGCTATTAATGCCCCTGCTGTACGAGGTGTAGTTATCAAAAGTTGCGGTGCTCCCTGAAAATAGCGGCTGCTTATCAGAAGCTATTCCAGCACTTCCAAAGGAAGAACCTCGGTAGTGTATAAGCCTTGCGGCTACCACACCACCACACTCCCCCTCCTCCCAGCGGTTAGGATCAA
>JAAYZI010000339.1 GCA_012514925.1 Deltaproteobacteria bacterium
CCAGCTTTCGGTCTCCTTCTGGGTCATTAGGTTCCCCGTAGCGGTAATCTAAAAAGACGGCCTTTACATCATAATTGGAAAGCTTCTCCAACAGTTTAGCCGTAGCCTCCCTCGGCCAAGGCTTAAGCACTGAGAGATTTAGTTTAGAAAAGCTCTGATCGTCGATAGCAATTAGCGCCATCTTGTCTTTCGGATACGCTTTCCTCCCGCGAAGTTGAAACCACACATTCATTAGGCGCACATCAGGCGAGAAACCAGCTTCACCCGCAAAAATAAAGACCTGAACAAATGCTAGGGCCAGAGCTAATATGAAATACTTCCTCGCGGCTCTTAGGCTCCTCCATCGCCTTTTTAGCGTGAAGATTTTTCGATATAGCAGCACTTAAGTTGAAACAAGACAAAAAATTAAGACAGGCCCTTATTATATTCGAATCTTGTCTAGCCTGCTATAGATCGTGGGTTACGATTAAGGTCTGCAGTCCCCTCCGTTGCCGCAACCAGCAGGAGGGACTTCATTATCAGAATTTCCTGGGTCTCCATCATGTCTAGAAGTATCCCCACCAGCCGCAATAACATTCGCCACCCCTTTGTAAGCACTAGAAACTTTCTCACCAAGAAATTCGAGAGAAACTATGCCTACTAACGCAAGTACCACCACCAAAATCGCATACTCAACAAGCGATGCACCTTGTTCTAAATCTGATCTTTTCTTCTGTTTCATGCAACACTCCTTACAACTGGTATCTTTTTTGCCAGATTTGGATGCAATATCGCCTACAGTACATGCCACAACCCCAATTTACATCTCCTCCCCCCGATCTAGCTGCTTCGACCGATCTGCCAATAAACTTTAGAGTTTTTGACTAAACACCCAATCGCCCAAACTTAATTCAGCTAACATCTTCAAGTTACTATTTATTTATTTGACCCGCTGCCTTAGGTAGCTGCGAAAACTGTGGTATACTCACGAAGCTTGGAACATTGGTTCCGTGACACTCTAACTTTGCAACCAACTTTCCATGGAGGGAGAAGTGAGACGTACTTTCCAGCACCTAAGCATTACATTCCTTGTTTTGTTTACCCTTACCCCTGCAGCCTATTCGCAAAGCTCCTACCAGTACTTGACCGGAGCCAAAAGCGGAAAGGTGGTATTTATAAAAAAAGCAGCTAGTCCTGCAACTCCTGCGCAAACACTGTTAGCCAGATCCTCTGCAGCTCCGTCTGATCCTGTAGCTGCTGCAGATAAGTTTATCAAAGGGCAAGCGGCAGTTTTTGGAGCAAGAAACGCCGCGGCTGAGCTTACCTCCCAGAGCGTGGAAACTGATCGTATAGGAATGACACATATAAGGTACCACCAGCAGCACCGGGGCATTTCAGTTTATGGAAGTGAGGTGTTAGTGCATGTGGGAACAGATGGGGAGGTGCAAGCCGCAAATGGAGCTACAGTACCAAACATCGTGGTAAATCCAAGGGCACGAATAAGGAAGAAACGCGCGGTTAGGTTTGCTAAAGCTCTGTTTAGTAGTGAGCATCCTGGGATCAAAGCGAAGAAAGCTGTAGCGAGACTTTTGGTTTTTAACCCCGGCTTTATAAATGACAAGGAGAGCACTAGAAGTGTTCTTTCGTGGGAAGTTAAGCTATCCTCGCCCAATCATCCTGCGATAGGACACTACTTTTTTAATGCTAGGACTGGGGAGCTTATATATCGTTCGCCAAGTGAAAATAGGCTTACACGTAAAATTTATGACTGTTCGTATGCTCCCGGCGGTGGGTTCTGTCATGCAGATAAATACAGTTCGCAGTACAATTATTATTATGGGCGCTCCGAGGGGAAACCCGTTCGTGGACCAAATCCCGTAAAAGGAACTACAGACGTAGATGACTTGTATGGTTATTGGCTTCCGCGAGCTGTGCAGTTTTATGCAGAGAAGTTTGGAAGAAACGAAGGGAATGGCCGTGGAGGTCTTGGAGATGGAATTTCAGTACCGCTAACTCAAACTAGAGTTTTCACGTACATTGAAGACATCCCCTGGGATTGCAATTTATCTGGCGCTTATTTTAGTTATACCTCAATTAGTTTTTGTAATTACTATTTAATCCCCGACATTGTCGGCCACGAGTATTCGCATGGAGTGGCGCACTACCTTGGATTCGATGCGTCCGGAAACCCCATCAGCATGCTCAAACAGTGGGAACCTCGCGCACTTGACGAGAATTATGCTGATGTTGCAGGAGAGATGTTTGAATATTATCTTACTGGCGATAATGACTGGCTATCGGGGGGCACGGCACCATTTAGAACCTATAGAAGTCTTATTGATCCACCATCTGTACCTCGACGCGGCATAACACCTGTTCCTGACCGTTACATGCACGAAGATATAGATTGTGGAACTGACGGGGTGGATTTTGCGTACATCAACATGGGCGTCCCCAACAAAGCCGCTTACCTTACCGCCATGGGGGGCGAGTTTAACGGCTGCACCATAACTGGTCTTGGCCGTGAGAAGATGCTTCAGATTTGGTACCGTGCGATAAGCACATACTACACCGCTACGACAACATTTAACGAAGCGTACTACGCGCTCCTTCAAGCGTGCGATGACCTCTACCCCGCCGCAGATTGCGCAGAGCTTAAAAAAGCTCTTCAAGCCACCGAAATGGACCAGCCTGGAAAGTGTAGTGGAGAAGAAGGATGGGTACCTCTTTGTGCTTCGCCGTTAGATGAGTGCCCGGATGATCCAGATAAAACTGAACCTGGGGTTTGCGGGTGTGGGGTGCCGGATATCGACACCGATGAAGACGGATATATGGATTGTGTTGATGCTTGTCCCTTTGATCCTAACCGCTGGGAGGAAGGAGAGTGTAGTGGTGTAATAGCTGCAAGGCTTATACACTACCGAGGTTCTTCCTTTGGA
>JAAYZI010000340.1 GCA_012514925.1 Deltaproteobacteria bacterium
AGGAATTTGAAAAAAAACAGGCCCGTCAAGAAGAAGCCTCATTGGAGGAGCAATTTAAGTCTCCCGTCAATGTTGACACGACCTCCAAACGCCCCTCCAAAGGTCCGGAAAACGCTAAGGTGGTGGTGGTTGAGTACTCCGATTTTCAGTGCCCATTCTGCAAACGTGGTGCAGACACCGTGGAGCAGCTTCTGAAAGAGTATCCACAGCAAGTTAAACTGATATTTAAACAGCTCCCACTTCAGTTTCATTCTCAAGCCTTACCTGCGGCAAAAGCTTCATTGGCGGCTTGGAAGCAGGGAAAATTCTGGGAGATGCACGATGCCTGTTTTTCCAATCAAGCTGCTCTCTCAGATGAGTTCTTTGTAGAACAAGCTAAGAAATTGAAGTTAGACGTGGATAAGTTCAAGAAGGATATGGAGTCTCCCGAGATCGCCAAGATCATCGAGGAAGATCAAGCCGAAGCCGGAAAGATCGGAATCAGTGGTACTCCTGGTTTTTCAGTGGGTGGCGTGCTCGTTAAGGGTGCTTACCCCCTGCCCCACTTCAAGACTATAGTTGATCGCTGGCTAGCTGGCGGCGAGAAGAAGTAACTAAAATAGGCGGCGGCTTTAAACGCTGCCGCCTTTTTTCACCTAGTTTTGAGGTAACGGTCCTCAATCCCCAGCTGTTCCAACACGTAATTCATAATTTTACAATCATCAAAGAAGCCCGACGCGAACATCCCGTCATCGAAGGGATCGTCGGTGACCGCGAAATAACGCACCGCCCCGATGATCAAGGCCTGCTGCTTAGGTCCAAAATCGTGGTAGTGCTCCAACAGGTAAAGACAAGTCTCAGCTAACTCTTCACAACGGTCCACATCAACGACTGCATTCTCCTCAGCCTGTTGCCGCGTCTCTACTAACACCGCCTGCACCGCCTCTCGCAACTCCTGCAGCTTAGCTTCATCCGTGATGGTCTCGCACATGGCCTTAAACGACGGAGCAACATCCGAAGGAAACTTGGGCAATAAATGCCTCTTTTTTCGACCAAAAAACATGACTTTATGGTATGTCCACTTTCGGGCTTATGCAACCAACAAGTTTATGACTCCTGCGGCTTCAATTGAAACCTCAGTCACCCCAAGAGCTCCTTTGGCCTCTCCGTCCAACTGCAGCATCACCTCCGGATCCAGATTTAAGATTCGCCAGGTACTTGCGCTACCAAGAAATTTACCGCTGGGCATCGGCACGTGATGACGCAGAAACATCACAGCATAATCCGCTAGACTAGAAACCACCATACCCTCAATTTGACTGTCAAACGGATTACTATGGGGGTTGGAAATCGCCAAACCCATCATGGATCTAATGTTAGAAAATATAAGAGAACGCACAGGAGACCCGCCAATACTGAAAACCGTGCGCTGCTCCGCAGCAACACTACCGCAGCGCACCAACCCGGATCTAAGACTCTGGAATCCAGCCAGGAGATAGTTAAGCCGGTTAAGCAAAACCCCTGCGGCGCGACGTTTTTTCTGCGTGTTGCGACGCGCATCAAACGCCGCCACAACCTGACCCTCAAAACCGAAAGAAGCATAATTTGAAAAAAGCGCACTATTCTTTCCCCATGAAAGCCTCCACACCATCAACGGCTTTGTTTTCATGAAGAGAAATGCGTCTAACAGCGTCTGTGGCTGATCTGCGGAGAATAAACGGTAGATTCCGCACTCTTTTGCTAAATCATTTGCCGTACCAAGCGGCATTAGGCCGACCTTGACAGTTTTTCCTACTAGCTGTGGCAGGAGACTCGCTAAAGTCCCATCTCCACCTGCCAACACCACACTCTTATAATGGTCGAGCTGCTGAATCTGCCTCGGCCATCCTCCCCGATCCAACTCAACCAAATCGAGATTAATCCGCGTCTGTTGGACACGACGCAGCCGCTCCAGGACCTCCCGTCCAGCGCCGTTTCCCGAGACAGGATTAATCAAACAAAGCATTTTCACCCCCCTCCCGCCGCAGTATATGCGCCTAAAGACTTGAAGAAAAGGCCGATTCCTAATACGCTTCAGAAGACCCAGCCATGCACACACACAAAGGAGGGACATGCAGATCTATCTGGTGACCACCGACCTCTCGGAAGAGTCAAAGGCGTCTTTCGCCACCGCCGCCGCGCTTGCCCGCCGCAATCAAGCTAAAATTGTGTTGCTGGCGGTGATTGAAGATGCGGCTCAAGCCGCCATGCTCTATGCCATGGAGTTTCCAGTATCTCCCAGCGACAATCTTCAGAGACAATTCTTAGACACGGTTACAGCTGAACTGCAAGCCATGGCTGCTGAATTCTTTGCGGACCTAGAGAGCGAAATAGTGGTTATTGAGAGCTCCAAAAATGCAGCGCTTGAAATTACCGCCTATGCCGCCAAACATAAAGTTGACCTAATCATAATGTCGACACGGGGGAAAAGCG
>JAAYZI010000341.1 GCA_012514925.1 Deltaproteobacteria bacterium
TAAAAGGTCAGGCTACTAGAAAACGCGCATAGTAGTGCCGCTATCAACACAAACGGACTTCCTTCGGTCCTCTTAAGCGGAAGCAAGATTAGAAGCAGCGCAACCCCGGCTAAAACCGCAGAGAAGCGCAGGCCTAAATCACTCCACCCTAGAACAGAAACGCATAGGGCGCTGAAGTAGAAAAAACTCGGACCGTGGTAATTCTCATGAGAGTAGGGATAGTAACCATTATCAAAAATCTGCTGAATGAAATGAAAATTCACGCCCTCATCGCTATGCAGAGGGCGCAAATCAATCTGCCAAACCCTCAGTAGCAGCGCTACCACAAGAATAAGCGCAAAGCACAACCAGAAGCCCGTGCGGGTATGGTAACTTCTAACAGTCAAAGCAACACTATCCGAGTAAGAGGAAAACCTGAGTTCACCCTAGAACGGTCGGCACCTGTAAATGCAAAGCCGCTCCTGTATCCAAAAACCACGTCACATGCCCCTGCGAGCGTTCGTAGATCTTGGCAGGAAGCTGGTTGTAACTCTCCTCGCCTTCGAATACG
Source organism: Deltaproteobacteria bacterium (assembly GCA_012514925.1). GTDB lineage: Bacteria > Bdellovibrionota_C > UBA2361 > UBA2361 > JAAYZI01 > JAAYZI01. The sequence goes on from JAAYZI010000341.1 coordinate 551, forward strand.
CGTTTTATAACCTCCGCCTTGCCGCGACCGGTCACGATAAAAATCAAGCGGCGCGCATTGATTAAAACATCCGGTGCTAACGTGATCCGCATTTTATCGTCATCTGGCGCCACGGTTGCATGACAGATGGCGCCGCTAAGATCAAGGGTGCTCGATTCTGGAAAAAGCGAGGCGATGTGGCCATCCTTGCCAAGCCCCAACAATACAAGATCAAACTTCGGAAGCTCTCCCTGCCCCAATCCAAATACTTTACGGATTTCATCGGCATAAGCCTCGGCCGCCTGCTGAGGCGACTCTAGGTTAGTTTGAATCGCATGCACATTCTCTGCGGGGATCTGAATGTGAGACAACAACGTCTCCTGCACCATTAAAAAATTGCTCTTATAGTGATCATCTGGAACCCAACGCTCATCTCCCCAAAAAAGCTGTACCTTGGTCCAATCAATTTCTCTAACACGCGGAGGCCTTGATAGTAGACGGTAGACAGAACTCGGAGTTCCACCTCCAGCCAACGCCAGCGTGCACCTACCATGATCATCAATGCTATCGTTGATTGAAGCCACTATCTCATCGGCCACAACACCAGGATGGTCCTTGGGGCTGACTTTCTCTATCGACACCTTATCGTTCATAACAGGTCAATATTAGTACAAAAACCGTGTGGCAGTAAACGCCTAGTTGAGAAACATATTTTGCTAAGAGGTTGTAATTACTGGCGTGTCCACCAGTAACTATTCTTGTAACCCGGATATCTCATGAAAGTCCACTATAAAAAGAAAGGAGGTCTAACCCTGCGTAAGTTCCAAAAGCGAGATAGCGCGCTCAAGGCTGGCGCAGTAATTAGTGGTAGCCTCGCCCACACCGTAGTAACGCGATAATCTTCCAAGCCAGCTTTGATCTTCAAGCGCCACGCTGGTTCGGTCAGTCGTTTCAGCCCTTACCACAGTCTCCAACTCTTGACCACGCTTGATACTCACGAGAGGGTGCTCGTCCAGACGCAGCCGATCCGGAGTCTTGAAAGCGAAACTAAGCTCGCCAAGTCCGTTCTCCTTGGCGTCGACATCTAAGCCGAGATCCAAACGGACCCCCGCTTGCTCTGCCAAGTCGAACAGAAGACCCTGAGCCCCTGGACGTAAATTCCTCGCAGATAACCGATCCAAAAGCCACCCTGCCATCAGTGCCGCAGAGACCTTTCCAGACGCCCCCAAACCCTTTAGACGGATTTCCTGCAGGTGCGGAAGCAGCGCGCACACAGTCGGGCGGCTAAAAACCAGCTTGACCTGCTCACGCCAAAGCCCCTGGCCAATCCACTCTAGGTCCACAATTTTCCGATAGCGGGAAGTAACATGACGTAAGAAAGCCACGTCTTTAAAAAAGTGGCTGCTGTCCAAGATCAGCAGCTCACTAAGGGGGGCGATTAAATCAAAGCTGTCTTCGCACGCACATGGTTCATATACACACAGCTCAATCGGGCTACCTGTCAGCATGTTGCCCCTTAAAATACTTGGAACGGCGCGCATGTTCTGGGGCGTAGCACCAACCATAATTACCTCGGAACACACTGCCTCTGACTCCTTTAACCCGATGCAGCGCGCGGAAACTTCAACTTTTAGTGAGCTTAGATTTCTGTCACAGTACACCACAAAATAGCGCCCTGCATGCACCAGCGCCAGAGAATCAATAAGCGCGTTTAACTCGGAGAAATTCCCCTGACAAGCCGCCAACACAATTAAGTTGACCGTGCTGGATCTGGAATAAGCCCCACCAGTGTTGGTGTTCGAAAAAACTTGGTTTAGCGCCCTGCCCACTCGAGCCGGATCGGCAACCACTCCCTTTTCTGTCATCTCAGGCTGTTCCATCTTAAAATTGACCGATAAGATTTAGACATCCTACAAATTCCTCCATCGCTGACCATTTTGCAATAGCAGCTCGTCTGCTGCACTTGGCCCCCATGTACCTGCCTCATAGCCGTGCAACTTAACCGCTCCATCCCTCCACATCTCCAACACCGGATCCAGAAGGCTCCAAGATTGATCAATCTCATCGTCTCGGGTGAAAAGCGTTGGGTCTCCGTTCATCGCATCTAGGAGCAGCCGTTCATAGGCATCTGCCGAGAGCGCCCCAAAGGAGCTGCCATAACGAAAGTCCATATCTACCGGCATCACTCTTAAGCGCGGCCCCGGCGGCTTAGACTCTATTCTAAGAGAAATTCCCTCATCAGGTTGCACCTGAATGGCCAGCACATTCGGCTCAATCTCACCGACTTGCCGCCCCTCAAACAGCGCGGTTGGCGCCCGGCGAAAATAAACAGCTACTTCGGTGATGCGCTTAGGCAAGCGTTTACCGGCCCGTATATAAATCGGAACTCCAGACCAGCGCCAATTATCTATCTCCAGCTTAAGCGCGCAGTAAGTCTCTGTGTTTGAATCGGCTCCCACTCCTTTTTCGTGGCGATAGGCCGGCACAGGTTCGCCGAAAATAAAGCCCTCCTCATACTGGGCGCGCACAGTGCCCTTTAGGATCTCAGCCTCCCCAAACTTACGCACAGATCTAAGCACTTTGACCTTCTCATTACGAATGCTGTCAGGATCATTTAGAGAAATAGGAGGTTCGATGCAGAGCAGCGCCATGATCTGGAGCAGATGATTCTGCACAATGTCACGTAAAATCCCGGCCTGATCGAAATAAGATGCGCGTGATCCCACCCCGATCTCCTCAGCCATCGAGATTTGAATGCTCTCAATATAATTTCGATTCCAAAGCGGCTCAAAGATGCCGTTAGCGAAGCGAAAAACCAAAATATTCTGTACGGTCTCCTTGCCAAGATAGTGGTCGATACGAAAGATTTGCTCCTCAAAGAAGTGCTCTCTAAGGCGCTGGTTTAAGACTCTCGCAGATGCGCGGTCTATCCCAAAGGGCTTCTCCACCAACAGGTACGTGGCGCGCCGCCCCTGGCCGGGTTTTTCAATCAAACCTGCCTGATTTAGATTAGCAGCGATATCACCGTAATAAGAGGAAGAAACTGCCAAGTAAAATAGATAGTTAAATGTCTGGGCACGCAACTGCCCCAAGCTTTCAAGCCTGGTCTTTAGTCTCACAAAATCCTTGGAGACTTGCCCATCTACGGATTCGTAAAAGACGTTCTCCGAAAACTTTTCCCAAGCCTTTTCTGAGAAGCTGCGGCGAGAGAACTTAGCCACCCCTTCTTTAAGACGTAACCTAAATTGCTGGTCGTCTAACTGGCTGCGCGCCGCCCCCAGCACTACGAACCCAGACGGCAATAACCGTTCTTGCCATAGA
>JAAYZI010000342.1 GCA_012514925.1 Deltaproteobacteria bacterium
AAAACTTTGTGCGTAACATAAATGATGCTCTGCTAAGAAGGCTTCACCCGGTGCAGATGACTTATCTTACGGCTGATCTGGAGAAGAAGATTTTAAGCGAGCATTGCACTCCGCAGTTGATTACTAACATCGTTTCGGTGGTAGATCGTATGCGGTATAGCGGCGGCTCTTACGGTTTTGATCGTCCGCCTGCGCCGGAGGAGATCTTGCAGGTAGGGCTTTATATTAACAATATGCTCTCTTGGGGTCTTACTCAGTTTGATGTGATTGGGCGAAATGTTTGGGCGATTGTGTCAAAGTCGGATCATGATCGTGCTGTGCTTGAGCATATGATGCGTTTTCATCCTGACTTTCTTGATCCTTTAATCCCAGACGGTAGAGCCATGAATATGGATCAAGTCTACGCTAAGCTTGGTCGTACTTTATTAAGGGGGATTGTCGAGGATCCGGAGAGCAGGAAACGAGAAAACGCCTGGGAGGAGATGGAAATGGAGATGTAGGAGTTGTTCTGGAGTTACTTCGGAGGTACATCTCCAGCTTTGGCTGAAGGTTTGGCGGTTTTGGGAGCTCTTGCAGCGGCTGTCTTTTCGATTTCAAGTTGTTTTTTAAGGGTTGCAAGCTGCGGGTCGTTTGGGGCTTTGGTCAGGGCCTGTTCCAGAAGTTTTTCGGCCTGGGGCAACTTGTCGTTTGCCACAAGCGCGCGCAGATGCAGTGGGAAAACTGGATTTGTAGCCAGATCCTGCGGTGGTATTTTTGCGGCGATTGCAGTTGTTAGCGAAAGAGATTCCTCCACATCCTTTTCATTTAGAGTTCGATCCGCGCCGCTTAAAAGCGCGCCGGCTAATTTGATCTTTAGCTGCAAGTTCTCGGGGTCTTTGTTTATAGCTTGACGCAGCATGGCGATGGCGGCATTTTGATCTCCACTTTCAAAAACTAAATCCGCCAACTTGGCTTTGGCAGGCAGGTAATTTGGGTTAGTCTGCAGCGCTGTTCGAAAAGCCTTTTCCGCATCAGCCTTCTGGTCTGATAGTTCGTGCAGCACTCCCAGTTGAAAAAGCGCAGCTTCGCGTTTCTCGGTGACAAAACGGTTAAACCAGATAGCTTCCTTTAAGCAGCGTTTAGCTTCATCGATCTGGTTTTGGTGCTTTCTGATTAGCGCCAGCTGGTAGATTACGTCAGAATTACTGCCGCGATAAAAAAGAGAATTCTCAAAGGCCTTAGCCGCTTTTTCATCCTCTCCACGCTTCTGGTACACAAGCCCTTCCAAGAGGAAGAGCGAGTCGGGCACCTTTCGGCCTTCTTTGGTGGATTTAAGCCTGCGCAGTTCGGCTAAAGTTTGATCTTGTTTGCCTGCTTTGAAAAGGTCAAAGGCGTTTTGCAACGTTGCAGGAAAAGCCTCTCTTTCTGGAAGAGTTATTTCGTTATTGGTATGGCTTGGCGGAGTTTGAGCCTGGCAGCAAGTAGCAGCAAAGAGGAGTAATACTCTGATGGTAGAGGTTAGGCCGGATTTGGCGATGGATTGAAGCTTCATAGCGATGAAAGTATCCGGCCGACTCTATTTGATCAAGGTGCTGGCAGCAGGCAAAGTGTACGTATTTGTGCTAAAGCGAGGTTTACCGGGGGTCTTTTTATGTGCCGTAAGGGCCTGGAAATACGAGTAAAAAATATACGCCGATGGTTTTTCCCACCTTCCCTCAGAGAGTGTTCTTTCTGGGTTACCGATTTGCACACTTTTGCATCATATATCTCAGTGGTACTTGCCGGTCTGACCGGGCTTAAGATAGGTGGGTAAGGTCTAGTGTTCCTCCAAATTTGTCGCGGTACTGTAAATGGCTGAAAAAATTTCTATGGAAGAAGGCGCTGAGCGCAAGCGGGTGTTGATTGTCGATGACGAGAAGAACATTCGCGACTCTCTTAAACTCCTGCTTAAGAACAGTTTTGAAGTTTCGACCGCCAAGGACGGCGAGGAAGCCCTCGATATGATCGAGCAGTTTAAACCCGACTTAGTCCTACTCGACATCCTTATGCCTAAATTGGACGGTATGGGTACACTTAAGCAGCTGCGTGATCGTGAGAATCATGTGCCGGTTATCATGCTTACCGGAAATGGGACTGTCCCGACTGCGGTACAAGCCATGAAGCTCGGCGCCATTGACTTTCTTAATAAGCCCTTTGACGTTGCCGCATTGACCAGCATTATAGTGAGCACATTGCAAGAACAGACAGCCTCCGGAAAAGCTTCGCGCGAAGAGATACAGCGCGCACCTTCTCAACCGGCGGATTTTGGGGCTCTGGTGGGGCAGTCTTCTCCGATGTTGGAGCTGTTTAAAAAAGTTGAGCAGGTTGCGGCGCGGGATACGACTGTTTTGATCACTGGGGAGTCTGGCACTGGAAAAGAATTGATTGCCAGGCGCATGCATGAGCTTAGCCCTCGCGCTGATAAGCCCTTTGTGCCGATCAATTGCGCGGCTATTCCAGAAACTTTGATTGAAAGCGAGCTTTTCGGCCATGAGAAGGGTTCCTTTACCAGCGCAATTGATCGGCGCATCGGGCACTTTGAGCTCGCCCATGGGGGCACGATCTTTCTGGACGAGATCGGCGAATTAAGTTTGGCGGTGCAGGTAAAAATGCTGAGATTCCTGCAAGAGCGTGAATTCTACCGGGTTGGGTGCTCCAAACCAGTAAAAGTTGATGTGCGCGTGATAGCTGCTACCAATAAGCGCCTTGAAGACCTAACCCGTGAGAAGAAATTCCGTCAGGACCTTTATTACCGAATCAATGTAATTAATTTGGAGATTCCGCCTTTGCGTGACCGCTTTGAGGATATTCCGCTCTTGGTGAAGCATTTCTTAGACAAGTACAGTTCGCTTTATGGCGAGCGGCAGTTGGTGTTCTTAGAGGATGCGATGAATGTTTTGGTTGAGTATAGCTGGCCGGGTAACGTCAGGGAATTGGAGAATGTAGTTGAGAGTCAGATGGCGCTTTGTCCGCATCTTGAGGTCTCTGAAGCCGATCTGCCGGCAAAATTAAAGGTCAGGTCAAATGAGAAGATTGACTTTAAGATCTTCGAGGGCAGCCTAAATTTCCAAGATGCAGAAAGAGTTTTTGAGACTGAAATGATTGCGAAGGCTCTGCGTAGAACCGGCTATGTGCAAACTCGCGCGGCCGAGCTTCTCGGCATAAGTCGTAGGATTCTAAAGTACAAGATGGACAAGCTAGGAATTGGCGAAGGGCGTGGGCAAGAACGAGAGACCACGGATTCGGAAGAAGAGCCTATTTCTTGAACAGATCATCTAACTGCTTAAGATGCTCTTCGCGGCTCTTGCCGCCTTTGGTGCGTCCATTCGTGTGAACTGTGAAATAATCGCAATAGTTGGCCTTTTCTTTATCGAGTATCCGTTCGGCTTGGGTCTCGTTACATTCGTTGTAAGCGGATTGATTGTAATGCTTGCAGTGTACGCAACTGTGCAGGTCGGCATGGCACTTGGAGCAGCTGTCACGCACTGAAACGGTGCCACCCGAAGGTAGTTCAAATTTAGTTCCGCAGTGATAGCATAAATATTTCATAAGGTGAT
>JAAYZI010000343.1 GCA_012514925.1 Deltaproteobacteria bacterium
CGAAGCGCGCGCCGTGTCGTAGCTTGCCTGGCACTCTTGCTTTTTCTTGGCCCTCATATCGAGTTTGATGAAATTGCGGTCCTAACGGGTTTTCTACTTGGCTGTGGTTTTGATCTCCGCCCATCCCGTTTATCGCCAGGGCTTACGGCTGCTTTTATGGCGCTATTGTGTGCGCCGATTATATTTACGGCGAAGTCGAGTCAGTATGGGCTCTATCCATGGGAGAAGGGGCCGGATGGGTATTTTAGGTGGAGTGGTAAAAATGCGAGGGTAAGTTTAGAGTGCGCGCCTGATGCTAAACACCGTACAGTCGTTTTCCGTGCGCTTACCCCAAATATGCAGGCGGACCCTGTGATTTTAGAGGTGGGACAACCAGGATCGTTTCAGGTTCTAATGATGCAAGAGCCTGGTTTGTACTCGGCCACGGTTTCTTGCGGGAAGGCTCTGGTCGTTCCAGCGCGCCTAAATGAGGCTAATTTTGATCTGACCCTTTCCCGTATTTGGACGCCCTCCAAGCAGGTGGAGGGGGGAGACCAGCGCCTTTTAGGGGTGCAGGTCGTCGGCGAGTAGGCCTAACCCCCTACCCTTGACTTTTAAACTAATAACTACTAAGTACTTGTATCCGTTCAGTGGGTATTAGTTAGGGGTTACAGTATGTTAGCAGTTCAATTGTCAAGGAGAAAAAGTGGTCGCCCCTTGATCGGGTGCGGCTGGTTTGTGTGAACGGATAGTGCTTTCACCCCTAATAATAGTCCCCTTAGGGGTCTTTGCTTCAGCTTTGGTGTTTGTGGATTTAGTGTACTCTATTTCAAGTGTGAACGGTTACTTGGTCTCCATAAAATACTCGAATTTTTATAATTGCTTTAAGGGTTTTAAATGAGAGCTTCCGGAACTGAGAAGGCCGCCCAATCTGGGCTTAGAACATTGCCTGGTGACGACGTACGCCAAATTATGTGGCGTTTTTCTGAGCGCTATGATTTGCAAATGGTGGTGCAGTCCACGCGCTCTGTGGCGCGGGGAGTGGTGGCGCGGCTTGTAGCGGACGGTGGTAGAAATTCTCACGAGTGGACGAAGGAGAAAAATGAACTGCTGACGGCCTTCGACCAATCCGGTATCACCTCAGTTTTTATGGACCCAAGCCAGGGTGGGTTTGTAGATGGTCCCAAGAATCTGGTTCTGGCGTTGGTCGCGTTTGAGCTGGCTTGGGTGGATGCCGGCGCGGCTACTTGTAGCTTGGCTGGTAATTTGGCATTGGCTCCGATTCACGAAAAAGGCACTCCCGAGCAGCGAGATTATTATATGAGCCATTCTGTGCCGGTGCAGCCGGGTGAGGATCGTAAGCAGCTACGCGGCGCCTTTGCGCTGACAGAGCCGCTGCCCTACGTCGGAGTGGATACCGGAGTGCTTGGGGGAAAAGTGCGGATTGCAGAGTGGGAGCAAGGAAAAGAACCGATTCTGCATGTAGAAAAGCGCGGCAGATTTATAACCAATATGGATTTTGCAAATTTTGTAAGCGCTGCTGTAGATTCAGATGACCCGCGCATTAAGGGTAGCTGCATGATTATTTTGGAGGAAGGGGATCCCGGCACTTTTGATCGTGGGGCTCCAACTCTAAAACTAGTGCATCAACTCTCCTCGACACGCGATCCTATTTTTAACATGAAGGTGCCGGCGTCTCGCATTGTGGGCGGCTACACTGTTAAGGATGGAGTGATTGTTCCTAACCTTAACCACGGCGAGGTAATCGAGGCGGTTTTTAGGCGCACCCGTGTGCCGGTTGGGCTTATGACCTCAGCTAAGCTGCTCTCTGCGGTTGAGCCGGTAATACGCTATCAACGTCAGCGCTTTAGAGGAGGGGGTACTGGCACCCCTGGAACTCCGCGTTTCGAACTTGGCTTACAGCAAAAAGAAGACTCTTTACACCGCCTTGTTGATGTGTGGGCGATTGGAGAAGCCGGCGCTTCTTTAGGCTTTGCTACGGCTAGGCTTCTGGATGAGTTTGATCCAATTGAATGTTGGAAGGAGAGTTACTTCGTGGAGAAGGGGGTAACCGGCGCGCGCGCTCAGATGAAAGAGCTGCGAGGGGTTGAAAAACTTGCGATTGAGTACATTGAGCTTGCTGCCAAACCTGTGGGTGAGAGATGCGAGGCGCGTTTCACCGAGCTGTGGGAGAACGATCTTGTGCAATTTGTGGTGTTAGAGGCGTTGGCTAATGTGATGACTCCAGCCTGCAAGCTTTGGAACACGGGAGTCGGCGCGACTACGATGAGAGAGGCCGTGAGTTTGATGGGCGGGTATGGAATTACGGAAGACTGCTCCGGTTTCTTGGCCCAGAAATGGATGGATTCTCAACTAGAAGCCACCTATGAGGGTCCGGAAGCTGTGCAACGGCGGCAACTCACTGCTACCATGACCAGCGAGGTGTTTTTAGCGCAAATGCAACAGTGGATTAAGGAGTTAAGAGCCATCGCCAGCCGTCGTCCGGGCAGCGGTGCTTGCGCCCTCGCATCGGGTATGGAGCTTTGGATTTGGTCTCTAAGGTATTTGCTCTCGGGAAAAGACGCCTTCAATAAGGCGCTCTATCAGAGTCAACGTCAGGGAGTGACCTTTGCGTTAGCAGATGCGCTTTGCTGGCTTTTGGCTTCGCATTGCTTGATTTTGGACACTTTGGAGTTGGAAGCCAAAGGTCCACAGAATCCAAACTTAGGCGAGGCTTTGCCGGGTTTAGTGGACTTCTTTTTTGACCTCTGTCACTGTCAGAGTGCCAGGTCTGCTGGAGAGGCGGCTCGTATCTGTGCTGAGTTGGTGTTCGGCTACAATCGTCATCCAGAGAGGGAAGACCCAGAAGCTTCTGAGGAGTTAGCTTCAGGGGCTTGCGGCAATTCCAAGGATGTAACTGAGAAGGATGGTGCGCGCCCGGTCAAAGCCGGTCCCTGTGCCAGGTCTGATGGAATGGAGGGATTTGTGCGTCTGCGCACTAAGCTTGATGGTTGCCTGACCGGATGTCGGCTTGCCAAGGACCGTGCCGCGCGCTCTCTCACGCAGGTGATGATCCCGGAAGCTTTGGACTATCCTGTTTAGGCGTTCTAACGCTGGGGGTTTAGGTCAAATGGAAGAAGATCGCGCGAGTCTTGAGGTAGACATCGCCTGTGTCGGGTTTGGCCCGGCCATGGGTGGATTCCTTTCAACCCTTTCTAAATCGATTCTGGATAGCGGCGGGAACCCTCTCCTACAGAGCAACTCCATGCCGGGAATGCCCTTGCAAGTGATGTGCTACGAGCGAGCAGATGACCTGGGTTTTGGGGTTTCGGGGGTGGTTACTAAGGGGCGGGCGATAAGGGCTTCCTTTCCTGACCTTGATTTTTCAGAGATCCCTATGGCCTGCACGACAGGTCAAGAGAAGGTTGTTTATTTGCTAGATCCCCACGGTGTGAGCCGCCGCGCTCTTCCACTAAGGGTTGCGGATCGAGCTTTACGCGCTCTGAAATTTATGCTGCCGGTGCGTAATGAGGGCTTTGAACTGCCTTATATCCCGCCCTTTTTGCGTAAGCATAACGGACTGCTTCTTTCCATAGGTCAGTTTAATCAATGGGTGGCAGGTAATCTGATGGGCACTGGATTGGTGCAGATTTGGCCAGCAACCCCTGTAAAAGAGCCGTTACTTGATGGGCAGAAAGTCATAGGGATAAGGCTTTGCGATCAGGGCGTTGACCGGTCCGGCCGAGCGGCGGCTGGTTATGCTCCGGGGATGGACATCAAGGCTGCACTGACGGTGATCGGGGACGGGCCGGTTGGAGCGGTTGGTCAGGCGCTGGATCGACAGCTTGGTCTTCCGGCTGGACACCATCACCGTGATTGGGCGGTAGGCATGAAATTTGTGGTAGAGCTGCCGCCGCAGTGCGAACTGGCGGAGGGTACCGTGCTGCATACGTTCGGTTATCCGGAGCCCGAAATATTTGGTTTCCTTTATGTGCATCCCGGGCGGGTCGCCTCGTTGGGGATTTTCGTGCCATCCTGGTTCGATCATCCCGCCAGAACAGCTTACCGATATTTGCAGCATTGGATGCTGCATCCTTACCTTTGGAGACATCTTGAGGGTGGCACGCTGCGCTCATGGGGCGCAAAGACGCTGCAGGAAGCGGGAAAGCGCGGCGAGCCTTTCTTGGTTGGAGATGGTTTTGCGCGGATAGGTGAAGGGTCTGGCAGCACCAATGTTTTAGCCGGTGCTGGAGTTGATGAAGCGTGGATGAGTGGAGTTTTATTGGCTGAGGGGGTGGTGCAGCTTGCGCGCGAAGGTAAGCCCTTTTCCAAAGAGAACTTGGAGCAAGCGTATGTGGCTAGGCGCAGGCAGAGCTGGTTGGAAAAAGAAGCGCGTGTCGCAGAAAAATCACGGGATGGTTTCGGGCGTAACTTTGTCTGGGGAGTGCTGGGAATGGCGCTTTCTGGGTTTACTGGGGGGCTTATTAATGTGCCTGGCGTGTTAAAACGGCCGCATGAGCGCATACCCACCCTGGAGGAGTACTATCATGGGCGCATCAGCCCAGAAGAGATTCAGGAGATTCGTCAAAGCTGTTTTAGTGCGGGACAGCCTCTGCATGATCTACTTATGAATCGGGTTGGTTGGCCGGAGATCCCCTTTGATGGCAAACTTTTAGTTTCTCATCAGGACGCCCTTTTGCTGGGAGGAAAAGTGCAGGCTCCTGATGGATACGCTGACCATGTGGAGTTTGTGCATCCTCATCTTTGCGAGGCCTGCGGCACAAAAGTCTGCGTGGAGGGGTGCTCAGGGCAGGCGATTATGCCCTCTCCCGAAGGTGGAGTGCCCCAGTTTGATCGTGAAAAGTGTGTGCATTGTGGAGCCTGCGTTTGGAACTGTGCCCAGGCCCACCCCGATGATCCCGAGCATGGAAATATTCGTTTCAGCGCTGGAGCGGGAGGGCTTCACTCGGCTGAAAATTAACCCCGATACTTCACCAGATTTTTGCTACGCTGAGCGTCTGCGTGTATCCGGTAACCGCTTACGCATGGAATTGATCATGCAATTTTGTTTTAGGCCTCTTGGCGGTAACGCGGAATTAATTTCACCTTCATTTCACTTTCTCCAGAGAAAGTAATATTCGTGCAAGCGGATACATCTGCATAAGCCTGAGAGCGCTACATTTTTCTTTGGCTATGATACGGGGCGCTTAACGTGAGCTGCGGCGGCGTCTGGCTGACCAGAGCAGTTTGGCAAAAGCGCGCAGGTCGCTTACGGCGTCATACTCGTCCACTATCTCTTTACCGACTACTTCTTCTAATAGGTCTTCAAGCGTTACGATTCCCGCCAGGCTCCCATGCTCATCTACCACCGCGCATATATGCTCACGCTCTTCGAAAAGCTCAAGCAACAACTTATCAACCCGCACCAGCTCAGGCACTGTTTTTAGAGGCCTGGATATATCCCGCACTTTTTTTGAAGAATCTCCTCCCACCAACTCCCGAAAGATATCCCGCTGAGTGACGTAGCCGCTAAGATAATCCGGGTCTTTCTCCGAAAAAATAGGGATACGGGAATAGGCACAGTTTGCAATCTCTTGCGCTAGATCGGAGATGCGGGTGTTCTCCTCCAGCCTAAAAACCACCACGCGTGGGGTCAGCACATCTTTGACCAGCATCTGGTCAAGACCTACCACATTCTCAATAACTGCTCCCTCAAAATGGTCGAGCGCCCCCTCCTCACGTCCAATCGCCGCCATAGAGAGGAATTCCTGCGGGGAAACACTGTGGGCAGGAGCCGCGCGCAAAAGTCTTTTTGAAACATAATCGGAGATAACACTTAGAGGAGTGCCGATAAAAATTAGGAACTCCAACGGACGCACCATTAAACGCGCCACCGGCCGGCAATAAATAACCCCCAACACCTTTGGTAAGATCTCCGTAAAATACAAAACTGTCAGGGTGTACAGCACCGAGAACAGCGCAACCGTATCGTTGCCAAAAGCCATGCCTACGGCCCAGCCGGAAACAGCCGCCCCACCGGTATGCGCTAACGTATTAAAAATCAAGATGGCGCTAATTGGCCTGCCAATCTCATTCTTAAAACCCAGTAACTTCTGGCCAGCAGCCGATCCTTTCTCTGCTTCGTACTTCACATAGGAGAGCGGTACTGCATAAAGGGCGGCCTCCGCCAGAGAACATAAAAAAGACGAGACCAAAGAGATCCCCACCGCTAAAGCGGCGACCAATGTATAGTCCATTTAAAGCCTTGCTATTTTTACCCCTTGAATTTACTCTTGAATTTGTGAGGTATTCAAGTACCGTTCTCCAATAAAAAGAACACTTCTCGATAACAGCATGAGTACATATACTTCTTTATTCGGCAACGCCTTAAAATTGCTAATTAAGTTGTTGGCCAAAGCACCTCTTGGCGTGCGCAGCAGGCTCGGGCGTTTAGCCGGATTTATCTTCTCCTTGATACCAACCAAAGATCGCCGAATTGCTAAGCTGCAGCTGGAGGTTTTCGCCAGGGGCCAGGGCGGGGGAGCTGCGGTGGGCAGAGTCTACGCCAGTCTGGGACAAACGCTCCTCGAATCCATAAATCTAAAACCTATCTTACGCCGTCCGGAACTTTACATTGAATGCCCGTGTAGGGACGAAATCGATAGGCTTGTCTTACAAAAAAAGCCGATTGTGGCCCTTACGGCACATACCGGGAATTGGGACCTCCTGGCGGCATATATTGTAAGCCTTGGCATTCCACTGACCACGGCCGGCCGCGTCGCCAGGAATCAGCACTTCCAGCAGATCCTAGCTGAGATCCGTGCCGGGTACGGAGTAAAAACAATTTGGCGCGCTGATCGCGGGGGCGGCAAGGGGTTAATCAACGATCTGCGTGAGCATCGCGTAGTTGCGGCTCTAATTGACCAAGACACCAGGGTAACCAGCGTGTTTGCGCCTTTTTTCAATAAGCCTGTAAAAACACCTTCTGCCTTAATCTCGCTGGGGAAAAAATTTAACACATTATTCGTAAGCGCCTTTATGTTCCGCCTTGGACTTAACCGATACCGCGTTTATGTGGAAGAGATAGATGGAGCTTTGAGTGTGGAACAGATCGCGACCATATTTAACCAGCGCTTGGAACATTACTTGAGAACTTATCCCGACCAATGGGTTTGGATGCATAAGCGCTGGCGTACTTCACCCGAACATGGCACCATGTCTTCAACACAATATCTGGAGTTTTTAAAGAAGGTCGTAACGTCTTTTGCCTGAGCGCTTACTATGAAGTCACTTAATATTGCGATCATAGCCACTTCTCTTTTTATGTCAGCGTGTCTTGGTAAGCCTTTTCAAACAGATCGAACTCTTGCCGATCAACTATCCGAAGAAAAAAAGTATGATGAAGCTGTGGCCGCTTACCTGCGCCACATAAAACACCGCCTCTCAGTTAAGAACCGCCCGAAATGGGAGAACCCACATATCTACCTTCTTGATATCGGAGATCTTTACTTAGACCAAGGAAATGTATCTGAAGCGCTTCGCTATTATCAGAGCGCGGAAGAAAAAGGAGTAAAGCCTGGATACTGTAATGACCGCTACCGTTATGTTGCCACCTGGTACGAGAAGCAGGGGCGGCTACGGGAAGCTTTGGAACATCTCAACCACTTTGAAAGTAAGGACCCTTTTCTTTTCGGACTAATGCAGGATCGAATCGCCAAACAAATTGTGGCCGAAGAAGAAGGTGACCACACAAAGTGAGTAGTCGCATTTACGCGAAACTAACTCGCCCATCTCACTACGGAATTTGCGATTGCCCTGGAAATTGAACCAGCTATATTAAAGACAATTTTGATGAAAGCGTCGACATAAGGGATATGTAAGTCTACGCCAACATACATCAAGAGCAGGCGAAACAGGATTAAAACACATAGCAAAGCCAAAAAAAGACTAAAGAAAAATTTTCGATCACGATCTTGGAACATGGCAAATTTTTTCTCCTAAGGTAAGTACCTTCTGGCGAGTTAACTACGCTGAATGTTATTACAACTTAGTGGCGTTATGTATACTATCAAAAAAAATTAGTCGGAGGGCCTCTTGAGTAGGAAAATCGGCGTTATTGGACTTGGTTATGTGGGCATGCCGCTTGCGTTAGCCCTTGCGGCCAAACATGCGGGGACAGTCGGCTTTGATATAAATCAGGATAAAGTAGAGGCTTTTAAGAAAGGGCAAGATGTAACCGGGGAGGGATTCGATCAAGACCTAAAGTGTAGTTCTATTTTGTGGACCTGCGATGTAGGCGATCTGCGTGGTTGTGATTTTCTTATAGTGGCCGTTCCAACACCTTTGGATTCTGATAAGCGGCCGGATTTAGGCCCCTTGATAGAAGCCAGTCGTTACGTAGGGAGTGTGATTAGCCAGGGCGCAATCGTGGTTTTTGAGTCTACTGTTTATCCAGGGGTTACGGAGGATATTTGCGGTCCCATTATCGCCGAGGTTTCAAGACTAAAGCCTCATGTGGATTTTAAGCTTGGGTACTCACCAGAACGCGTTAATCCTGGGGATAAAGAGCACACCTTAGAACGCGTCACCAAAGTGGTTTCGGCTGAAGATGCCGATACCTTGGAGACCGTCGCGAGCATTTATGAAAGTGTCGTGTCTTGTGGAGTGTACCGTGCGCCTTCAATTAAGGTAGCGGAGGCCGCTAAGGTAATCGAGAATACACAGCGTGATTTAAATATCGCGCTGATGAATGAACTCGCCATAATCTTTGACTTAATGAAGATCTCGACCAAGGAAGTTATTAAGGCTGCGGCAACCAAGTGGAACTTTTTGCCGTTCTCCCCGGGTTTGGTCGGAGGTCACTGTATTGGAGTAGATCCCTATTATTTAACGGTGAAGGCGGAGCAGTTAGGGTACCGCCCTCAGGTTATTTTAGCCGGCCGACGCATTAATGATGGCATGGGTAAGTTTGTGGCGCAGCGTACCATCAAGCTTATGATAAATTCGGGTATTCGAATCAAAGGCTGTCGCATCGGAGTGTTAGGGATCACGTTTAAGGAGAATGTAGCGGATGTTAGGAACAGCCGGGTGCCGGACATTTTGCGCGAACTCCACGAGTACGGAGTGGCACCTTTGATCCATGATCCTTTGGCTGACGCAAGTGAGGTAAGGCTTGAGTATGGGATCAATTTAGCGCACCTACAGGAATTGCAAGATCTGGACGCATTGATTTTGGCGGTGGCGCACGCGGAATATTTGGAGCAGGGGGTAGAAAAATTGTGCGCGCGTATTAAACCCGGTGGAATTATGGTGGATGTAAAAGGAGTTTTTGAGAATTCCTTCGGGTCTGAGAATCTCACCTATTGGAGTCTATGAACTGTATGGTTGACGTATACTCCCAGTTGGTTGGCAGATTCAAGCAAGCACCTAGGTGTTGGCTTGTGACAGGAGTGGCGGGCTTTATCGGATCCCATCTGCTTGAGGCCTTACTGGATTTGGGACAGAAAGTCG
>JAAYZI010000344.1 GCA_012514925.1 Deltaproteobacteria bacterium
CGCCCCTTTTGAAATTCATGGATCGCGCAGGGTGGCTCGCCACACGTAGCACCCCGAAGGGGGCGAAGTGTGGAGGCGGGGGGAATCGAACCCCCGTCCGAGAAACTTCAGCGCTGGCTTTCTACATGTTTAGAGCCATATTTGTATCTTATCCAGCAAGCTCCAAGGTCCGGGATCTTGCTGAACCAGCTTTGTATTTCTTACGCGTCCTCCCAAAGCTAAAAAGACGCGCCAGCCCGCTGACTTTAAGCCTTCGGAAAACTACGGGCGCATCCGCCGAAGACTCGACCGCCGTTAATTAGGCAGCCAATGCATACGCATAGTCATTTTCGTTTGCATTTAATTTTTTCCCGCTTTTTTACCAGGCCAGCGGGGACCTGGACATGCTTACCAACACCTAACCGGATCCCGTCGAAACCAGTCGCCCCCGTACTAATTCGAAGATCGCGTATGACCTTATTGTATCATTCAATACGCAACCTGTACAACCTTTTGCTGCCATAAACACTACAACTCCCGCACCACCTCCTCAAACACGCTCTTGCTAAGGGTCACTTCTGAAAAAATCTGAGCCAGCACCTGTCCGTTTATACGTTCATAGTCCTCTCGACGCGGCGCCACCACCACACCCGCAAGCTCCACGCAGGCCGGACTAACTAACAACCGATCTTCCTCGTCTGCAAAAAAACAGTGAGGACGATGTTTACTGCGCCCGCACAGAACCACCTCCCAGCCACCGCTGCCATGCCGAACCATAATATTAACCAAATCCCCTCCCCCCGGCTGTCTAGCGTCAAGCGCTGCAATAAAACCTTCAATAACATCACACAGTCCCCCGCGGTTTGCACCGCGCGCGACCAGATAGCGGCACCCATAAAACATAAGCTCAGCGACCTCCAAGAAATCATCACTGCGAAGCCTTAAGAGGCGATGCTTATCCCGGATAGCCTCAAGCAACGGGAACTCCTCCGCAGGAGCAGCCTGAAAATGCATGTGGTCCGGTGCCGATGCTCCGGCCTTGGCACCATTAAAGAAAACCATAAAATCAGAACCAACCATGCGCGCGATATCCAAAAATGCAGGCAGCAGGCCGCCGGTGCTCTGCGGTATATGCCGCACATGCACAATCGTAAAATGAGCCGAAAAAATCGGCCGTGGATTGCACAGCGCGATCAACTCCTCCTTTAGCATTATACCCGCCTGCTCGGGTGCCAGATTTTGTGCACATAAAAAGCATGGGCGGGCATTAATGCCATGATCCGAAACATCCGCCGCCACGCTGCAAATCCGCAAAGGGTTATGCTGCACCCAAACCGGATCGCCTTCGACCATTAGCTCCTTGCGCCTGACATCTTCCAGCCCCAAAAAACCAGTGCGACACGTGGCCCAAGTTGCGACCTGTTGGGCCAAAAGCGCCCGCAAGCGCGAAGCAACACTCTGCTCCGCTCCAAAATCACCCAACTCTACTTCACTCAGCAAACGGTAGCTCATAGCATACCGTTCAATGTTTTACGCTTATAAACCTCTAGAGTGCGAACCTTGTCTTTATAGTAATTAAAACCATTAAGCTTCGTAATTGACGGCGTAGCATCACTATTGCCTTCCCAGCGGCGACAGAGATAAAGCGGCTCATAAATACGGGCGAGACGATAACGCCTGGTCAAGGCCAACATCACAGCGTAATCTTCGCCGTAACTCACGTTCGGAAAGCCGACCTCCCGTGCAGCCGGCGCAAAAAAAGCACGCGGCGCCCCAAAACCGTTAATACGAAGCGCATTATTATGCCCATTCTCATCGCTCCATTCGCGGTGATCAACTATACCAGGAGGAACTTCCTTCAGATCTTTATCAACCAGCTTATAGCTTCCAACCAGCACGGCGGCACCTTCCTGGCGAAACTTACTAACCACTGTCTCCAAGACGCGCTCGGAGATGTAGAGATCATCCGAATCAAGCTGCAACACAAAACGTCCGCACTCTCTGCTTTGTAATGCAGCGTTCCAGCATCCGCCGATACCAAGATCGTGCGCCTCCGGAATAATATGCACCAAATTACTGTGTATGCGCGCCAAATCCTCCACAATCTGGGTAGTTCCGTCGCTAGAGTGATTATCCACCACAATAACATTAAACTTAAACGAAGCTTTCTGAGAAAGCGCGCTCTCTAGCGCGTCTGAGATGGTGGAAACTCGGTCCTTAACAGGAACAACCACAGACGCTTCAACCGGAAAATCACCGTCAAAGCTAACGCGTTCAACGCGGGGCGTAAGATAAAATCCTGCTAATTTGGCATATTTCGTAAAAGTCTCTTCTAGTTGCTTCTGATAACTCTCCTGCTTGGGATCTACATACTCGAAATGCTCCTGCTCACTATTGGTATCAGAAGACCTCTTCTGGCCATAGAACGCGTCCGGCACACGCATTAATTCTCCAATCAAACTAAGACCCAGTCTAAGCCCGTACCAGCCACTAAAATCGTGCGGCACTAGCTCACCATACGTTGAAAGCACGCTGTGTGCCGCCTGCACATCCACCACTACCAAGGGACCAAAATAAAAATCATCCCGCAGCGAGCCAATTTGATAATCAATTAGTGGCTGAAGCTCGGTTTCTCCGGATCGATCCTGAACAAAATGCGCCCCGTATGAGAGCACAGTCTGATGGGAACCGACGGCTGAAATCAGCCGTTCAAAACAGCCGCGCCGAAACTCAAGCCCTTCCGCCCCAAAAACAAAAAGCAGATAACGGCTGGAGGCTGATGCCAAGAGCTGCCGCAACGCAGCACCATGCCTCAGTCCAGGAGCCTGAATCACCGAAGCGTAGTGTTTGAAACCGAGATCTTCAGGCGCGCAAACCGAGATCTGTCCGGAACACCCCTGCTTGCGGCACTCCCGCGTAAAATCCTTGAGAGCTTCAGGCTGGCAGAGATCGACTACTATACTTAAATCGTGCATCCTGACTTCAAAAATTTAAGCTTGTAGCAGGATACCAGCTAGATCCGTTCCTGCACAGAAAATTCTTGCATCGCTGGAAAATGGAGAGGTTAGCCATACGCAGATCTGCGTATCAGAAAATTCTGGACTACCTCTTGTCGAAACTCTAAGGTTTTACCTTACAGACGTCCGATTACCCCGAAATCACTCTTAAATCGGTGCTGCCCTAAACGGCCACCCTTAGGTTTCCTTAGGAGCGCTGCCGCATAAGTCGGAAGGTCTAACAGAAGATTCTATCGTTGAGATTTTTGCAACCGGAGGAGCCTTTATCGGGGTTGGGCATGATAACATCACAAAGCGCTGGCTAAGGAGCTGAGAAGTTACAAGAACATTAACTTCACTGCCCCTAGTAAGATCACCCCAGGCAGAGTGCTTTTTACCTTCTCCTGCTCGGAGCTCATTTCCCGTGAAGAACTTGAGTAACGAGTTTTAAACGCCGCCGCACGTAACCCCCTGCCATCTCGTAAATCTATTTCCCTCTGAAGGGCCTATCTTAAGGGCTTAGTGTGCTGGTCGTTAAGTAGTGACTTTATTCTATCCCCGCCTCATGGCGCGTGCAGCTTCCCTTTGCTTTTCGCGATCAATTATGGTTCTGCGCTTATCAGGTGCAGCTTTTCCTTTAGCCAAACCGACCTCCACCTTAGCCCTACCCCGTTTTAGATAGAGCCTAAGCGGCACCATCGTAAGCCCCCTCTGTTCAACCCGTGCGGTAAGTTTTCGGATCTCCCGCTTGTGCAGCAGAAGCTTACGCGAGCGGGTGGGATTATATTCCCTAAGGCTGCTATGTTCGTATTCGTTGATATGCGCGCCGATTAAAAAGATCTCCCCATCACTGGGCCGCACATAGGCCTCGCTTAAACTCACTCCGCCCGCGCGGATGGATTTAATCTCATTGCCACTAAGCACAATCCCAGCCTCGATCACCTCCAAGATCTGGTAGCTAAAGCGGGCCTTCTTGTTAGTGACCACCACCTGAAAATCAGAAGTCTGGGCTGGTCCTTTGTTCTTTTTTGACATGCCGTCTAGGGTAACGCAGGGCAGATTAGACCTACAAAATCGCAAAAAAAGCCTGCGATGTAAATGCTACCCTACAGATGCCTGATTAGACTTACCAACTAGGATATTTCGTGGCTAAAAGATGCAAAGGACCTCGCCGGAGCACACGCAGCATCCTTTTATACACCACCGCGGACCTCCTCCACGTAAGAGCGCAGCGCCTCTTCAGCCAACACACCCAAATCGGCGCGACGCTTTACAAAACCGGGAACCTTAGCGCTTAGCCCTAACAGATCATGCGTTACCAAAATCTGCCCATCGCAGTGTGGTCCCGCTCCTATTCCAATTGTTGGAATTGAAAGTTTCTCGGTAATCTCCGCCGCCAGATCATGCGGCACCCCTTCAATCACCACCGCAAAAGCGCCCGCCTCCTCTACTGCGAGCGCATCCTCAATCACCCTCTCACGACTACCCGGCAAGCACTTCCCATTTCCAGCGCTCTGACGACCTTGAATTTTATGCCCGCCCATGCGGTGAAAAGACTGCGGTGTAAGGCCGACATGCCCCATCACCGGAATGTCAAAGCTCGTGATCGCGGCAATGATTCCACCAACCGCTAAACCACCCTCAAGCTTTACCGCCGCTGCACCGCCCTCTTTCAGCATACGTCCCGCCGCTTCAATCGCTCTTTCAGAGGAAGGTTGATACGATAAAAAAGGTAGATCACTCACAAGCAAAGCGCGCTTAAGCCCACGTGCCACGCAGCGCGCATGATAAATCATCTCCTCCAAAGTGACCGGCAGAGTGGTTTCCAAACCCTGCACGACCGTCCCCAAGGAATCCCCTACCAGCACAACATCCACCCCGGCCGCATCTACAATGCGTGCCACGGTGTAGTCATAAGCCGTAAGAGCTGTGATCTTGGACGGGTGGCCCTTGCGTTTAAAGATCTCAGGCACCGTCACCCGCTGTAGGGATGGTTCTTTAGTCATCTCAGTCACTCCTGTTCCCAGTAAATGCTGTTGTATTTAGAGTTAGTCAGGACACAAGGAACCTTAATGGCTAGCCCGGAATTCCTGGGCCGCCATTCCCTTGGCTTGGCTGAGGGGCAGCTTATGAGAAATGGAAAGGGAAAGCAAATAGGCCATTAGTA
>JAAYZI010000345.1 GCA_012514925.1 Deltaproteobacteria bacterium
AGCATCCAAAAACGAGTTACCTTGGGGGCAAAAGACCAAAGCGTCATAAGCGGAAGCGCTAAGACAACAAAAATGCCAAATGCATTTGGATCGCTAAAGGTTCCAGAGAACCGGCCGAGAGCCTGCCAATACTCGCCAAGATTTGGAAAGAGACTTAAATTGCCCGATAAGATTTGGAACATTGAAAGCGCAGCCGCCGGGATTAGCCCCCACATCAGGCCCTGCCAAAAAACGCGGCGCAAACCGGGTGCCTGACGAAAATGCTCAAACAGCATAAAGATAAGTAGAAAACGCACCAGGCATTGAAAGGTCACCAGATAAGCTGGGGGTGAAAACCTGATAAAACGCAGCACTCCTTCCACTCCTCTCTGCCCAGATCCCCCTTCCCCCATCCACACCGCTTTCCATAGCGAGGCATCAAACTCAAACCATAACTGTAGGAGCGTCCAAACTCCAAGCACCATCAGGACTGGCAGAATAAATTCCATGGATTTCGGCGTGAGGCGTCTAGGATGCAGCCACAGATAAATAAGCGCGGAAACCAGCAAGGTACCAGAACCTAGCATCGGTAGAAGCGGCAAGAGTGCACCAAAAGCAAAAGCCGCTAAGCACTCACCGCGCTCCCGGTTAGAGAGCATGCGACTAAGCGCAAAAAACATCGGCGCAAGTAGCAGCACCGCTACCTGTCTGGCCCGAGGCGCTAGAAAAAAGCATGGCACCCATACGGCAAAAAGCGTAAGCCCGCCGCTCATACGCTCTCCTGCTTACGCTGTAACTTGCGGCGCCCTCCTTCCTTTTTCCGCTCCGACTTCTTTCTTAGATTTTTCTTTAGATGGAGATCTTTGACCTTGACGGACACTCCACGTCGAACGATGTGACGATCCTGCCCCGCATCTCCACGCTCTTCGTCTACTCCCCCAAACCAGAGGCGCACCTCCTCAGCCTTTAGGGCCTCGGGAAGGTTCTGAGGATCTTCCAATATTTGCGAAAAGATCTCTTCAAAACGTTTGCGTAGATTGTATCCCGAAAAAATACCGAAAGGACCGACATATCCCCGTAACCGGCTCGGTATAATAGAACCAACAATCAGATCGCTCTGGCTTGATGGGATCAAGGTGGATTCAAGTCGATATCCGCCTAAAACCTGCATCCTAGGGGTCTCACTATCTTTAACGATTGCTGCACGTAACCCCAATACGCCTTCATCTGAAAAGCTAAGCACTAGTAAGAACCAATCCTTGGGGGCCAGTAATAGCTCGGAAAACCGATACCAACGTCCTTGATTCTTTAAGCTCCGCCAATATACCGCCGGCAAAATTTCCCGGCCGCGCCTTTCAAGCGCCAAAGCGTACCCCGGCGCAAAGTTCAAGGTGTAGTCATGTTTTTGCAGCAACACGAACCTCTTCCCCTCAGTGGGAAGAGCAGCCACGCGAAACCAGGCCATCAGGATAAAATCCTTCTCCACGGAAGGGTTCTGCCCCGGTGCCGCGCTAATCTGTAAGTAGCGTTCACCCCCTACAATCTGAACAGCTTTGGAAAATTTAAGCTGCGGGGAAGACGAACCTTCACTTTCCCCGAAAAAAATGGGTCTAAACTTAAAGGCCAAAAAAACAGGAATTAAAAATGCAATCGCAAAAAGAACCGCCAGCAGCCCAAGGAAACGGTATTTTCTACTAAGCATGACTGCCGGCCTGCCTCCCCGGCCCGACTTATTCTTTAGCTGCAGGTTCTTCAGCTACGGACTCCCCAGCTGTAGGTTCTTCGGTAGTGGGCGCAGTTTGCTCTGCACCAGACTCTGCGCCTTTGGCTTTACGTCTCCGCCCCCCTTTCTTAGGGGCATCTTCGACAGGTTTAGGCTCTACCACGCGCTCAGCTATCACATTCAAAGTACACTCAGCAGAGACTTCAGAATGTAACTTAATAGACACCTTAAACTCTCCAGCTGTTTTAATCGGCTCTCCTAATTTAATCTGGCGCCTCTCCAGCTCATAACCCAACTTTCTTAATGCCACTTCGATCTCCTTACTCTGGATCGAACCGTAGCTTTTTCCACCTACCCCTGCCCTGAGCTTAAACTCCAGGGTTACTTCGTTTAGACGTTCGGCCAGTTCTTCCGCCTCATTTTTCTTCTTCTGCTTGCGCGCATTAATCTGGGTTAAGCGATGATTTAACTCCTTGGCGCTTTTAGACGACGTTTCCAGGGCAATTCCACGCGGCACCAAAAAATTACGCGCATACCCACGTTTAACGTTGACTCGATCCCCTATAAAGCCGAGTTGCGGATAGTCTTGCTGCAGTATTACTTCCATATACCAAACCCCCAGTCATCAAAAAAACAAATCCGCCGCCATGCGGCCATGCTGCTAGTTATCAGTAAATCCAAAAACCATGTCGTCCTCTGACCCTTCATCCTTAACGACACGCTTAGGATTACCCTTAAACTTACGACGAGTGTCGCTGCAACGATGGGTCTGAAACTTAAGGACGCTCTCTTTAATGCGCAGAGCTGCGCAAAGAGTGGTGATTAAAGTGGTATTGTCTGGTTCTGCGCAATACTCCAACGCCACATAGCTGCCCTGCTTTTGCTTTTTTGCCCGGTAAGCAAGGTCCCGCCGCCCCCAATGCGAACAGGTTAGATCAGTAGCGCCGTTTGAAGCCAGCAGCTGCTTAACTGCCTCCACTTCCTGATTCAACTTATCCTTTGTAAGTTCCGGATGAAAAATCAAAACAGACTCGTATCTTTTATTTTTCGCCTCTGCCACTACTTATACCTCCCGATTAAACTTACCTTGCGCCGCCGCCAAACCCTCATCAAATATGAGACTAACCGCCGCAACACTCCGATCTAAAAACTCATCAAGCCGCGCCCGCTCTTCTTGATCAAAGCGATCAAGCACAAAATCCGGAACGCTCTCATACATCCTGCCAGCTTCAGAACGACCAACCTCAGGGCCCTCAGCTTTAGGACGCCCCACTCCGCAACGCACTCTTACGTAATCGTTGGATCCCAAACTCTCGGTGATAGATCTAACCCCCTTATGTCCGCCGTCACCGCAGCCCTTCCTGATGCGCAGAGCCCCAAAGGGCAAATCAATATCATCATGCACAACAACCATCTCAAGTGGGCTGATCTTAAAATAAGATCCGATCTCACTTAGTGCCCGGCCGCTCAAGTTCATAAATGTTAGCGGCTTAACCAACAACAAATCCTGCTCGTTTAAGCGCCCTTTCAAAAATAAAGCGCCAAAACCCTCCTTCCAACGTAGCTGCCCCCCTGATTCCAGCAGAGCCGCCACACGATCCGCTACCATAAACCCAAAGTTATGGCGTGTGGCTGCGTAGCGTTCTCCAGGATTTCCCAACCCTGCTAGTAGCTTAAAATCGGCCACACTCACTTCCAAAACGCCAAACTCTAGGCGTCCTTCTCCTTATCTGATTTGCCATCCTTGGCTTCTGATGCAGCGCCCGCAGCCTCGCCTTCAGCCGCAGCGGCACCCTCAGCGCCTTCATCAACCACCGCCTCTGTTGGAGCCGCGGCTTCTTCCATATGGGCTTTCTTGGATGAAACCACAGCAACCACCGCAGCGTCGGGATCGCAGCTCAATTTCACACCGGCCGGCAGAACAACATCGCGCGCATGCAAACTGTGCCCTACTCGTAGCTCTGACACATCCACTTCCAAAAATTCAGGAAGGTCTTTAGGCAAACAACAAACGCGGATAGTGCGACTTGCTACTGCTAAAATACCGCCCTCATTTTTCACGCCGAAAGCCAGACCCTCTGGCTTAATCAGAACATCCATCTCGATCTCGCTTGCTTCGTCTAACAGGTGAAGATCCACATGTTTTACTAATCCCTTAATGTAGTCCTTCTGGATCTCTTTTACCACCACGTACTTCCCGTTCAGGCGCGCATCTTCACTACGCAACAAAATCGGAAGTGACGCATGAGTTCTCTCTGCCAACCTGACAAACTCCCTGTTATTTAGCAGGATAGGGATTGAATTTTTCCCGCCGAAGTACACAACTGCAGGCAATGAACCTTCCCGGCGCAGCCGTCTACTGGCCGCCGAGCCAAGCTCACTGCGCACACTAATCTCTAATGCTGATGCTTCCACCTTAACAACCTCGCTTAATATTGCTTAGAGCCTGAGGGTTACACCCCCAGCCGCGGGACTCCCGCCTTTAGCCCAGATATCTCTCCAGGTTTCTAACACGTCTGCGGACCAGCCTCTACAAAGTCGTTTGCATCCTCAAGCATCTGACTCGGCCCGCAACGAAACCTGATAAATACTCGGGTTAGGAGTCGTAGAAAAGCACAAAATTGAGTATAAGGAAAGAGTTAGGAGGTAAAAGATCGGCCCTCACTCATTTTTCAATTATTTACCTTAACGAAACAAGCTACTTACCGAATCATCAGAGTGGATCCTGCGGATAGCCTCAGCAAACAACGGCGCCACCGATAGGACCTTCAACTTTCTGCAGGTGTGTAGGCGCGGAACAGGGATTGTGTCCGTAATTACAACTTCGTCGTAAACCGAGGCGTTGATCCTCTCAAGCGCAGTGCCCGAAAGCACAGGATGCACGCAGCAAGCTATAATTCTCTTTGCCCCCTTTTCAAGCAAGGTTTCACCAGCTTTCACCAGGGTTCCGGCCGTATCCACCATGTCGTCTACGATGATACAAGTTTTGTTCTTTACCTCTCCAACGACCTTCATATCCGTCACTTTATTGTGAGAGGTGCGTCGTTTATCGATTACAGCCATTGCGGTATTGTTAAGACGTGTTGCAAATTCTGAAACCCGCTCAACTCCCCCAGAGTCTGGTGAAACAATCGTTAAATCTTCCTCACCCCAGCGTTGACGGATGTAAGGTAAAATCACAGGCAGCGCATTCAAATTATCAACGGGGATGTTGAAAAATCCCATGATCTGTCCGGCGTGCAAATCCATAGTCAACACGCGACTAGCCCCTGCGGCCGTAAG
>JAAYZI010000346.1 GCA_012514925.1 Deltaproteobacteria bacterium
TCGCTTCGGTGCGACAGGGCTACGTTTGGGCTTGATATCTGAGTATTTGGGCATGTGGATCACCTGCCGGAAGCCGCTTTGATAGGTAACTCTAATATTGTTTGCTCTGACTTCGGCCTCAAAAGGAATTTTTTTACTCTTATTAAAGTGACTATCAACCTGGAGTGTTTCCCTGTCTTCATTGTATGCCAATCCATCCAGCGGATAGGGTGGGTTGATGCCGTAGATCGAATAATAGTTGGTGGCTATATCAGTGAAGCTCGTCAACCTCTCTCTGTTTATCTCTATGTTAAACACTAAAAATGGAGACCTGACCGTTTGCTCGTAAGGCAAAGACTTTTGGGTTTGCCGGTAGTCGCCAGTCATAAATCCATTGTCGGAGACGAATATTACGCTAACGCCCCTAGCCGTTAAAGTTTCAATAAAAGGCACAATTTTTGCGTCAATATAGGCAAGGGACCTGGCCCTGCCACACACCACTCTTTTCATTTTATTAGGATCTTGGGCGGTTAACTTCTTGTATCTTATAGGGGCACGACGGTCTAAGAGATTAAATGCTTTTGGCAGAGATTGTGTGCCGATGCACTCGTAATCAAAGGACTTTGGAGTCTGGGCTGGGAAGTGCGGAGCCGTAAAGTTTAAGTAAAGTAAGTATGGATCGTCTTTATACTTTTCCGTAAAATTTTCGGCTCGTTTAAGAAAATAATCGGATACATACTCCGAGATCCAAGTCCACTCTCCGTTAACGTTGACTCTAAACGAAGACCAGTTGTAAATCATGCCGCCCTTGAATACGACCCATTCGTCAAATTCGGGCCGGTACTCACCGTCACAAGAGTTTAAGTACTTTCCGATCATCCCAGTTCGCACCTCTGGCCGCTGCTCTTTAAGCGCTTGGAAGATCGTTTTCTTCTCAAGCGGAAGGGCGTTTTTTGTAACGCCGTGGTTGGAGGTGACTAGCCCTGTCATCATGGTGGCTCTACTGGGGGCGCATAGGGGCGATGAGACAAAAGCTCTTTGCAGGTCGATTCCGTTCTTGGTTACATAATCGGAAAGGTTCGGCATGTAACGCATATCGTCGGGCCGCATGTCATCCATAGTGATGAGCACCGATTGCTGGGCGTGCGCTGCGGGGTTCGAGACTAATGCCTTATATAATAGGAGCAGTCCGATTAAGTTCCAAACAGTTGGCACCGGTATGTGTGCTCTATCCCAAAAGAAACACAGTTTGCTGAGCTTGGCTGCGACTCGTTGAAAACTCTTCATCGATTACCCATGTCAATCAAATTAAGAGGCTAAGCGCCGATTTGCGAAGTGGAGTGCAGCTACTGCAGGAATTAGGATCGTGTACTTGTAAAGGTTTCTAACGTGATTACGGTTTGGACGATAACAAGGTTATAAAACGCTTAAAAGTACCCGCTTACACCGGCCTCACCCTGTCAGTATCACCGCTTCCTACAGTCTAACTGTACTCTACAATTCCACCCCGTTTTCTATAACAATTTTACGCCCTATTGCAAATTTATCAACCCAGTTACTTTCGGAAATACCCGCCTCATAAATGCCAAAATAAGTAAAAACGAGGGCTTGTAGGGAGAATGCTGTCGGTATTATTTTTGGGCTGAGAGATTAGTGGTAGGTACTGAGACGACGGATTTTGGGTGGTTTGGAACTTCATCAAAAAGTGTTCTGTGGTTTAAGTGCGCGCTTTCACTTGGGGGGGGGGATATGAGGAAGGTCAGTTGGGCAGCGTTACCGTTTTTTTTGTTAGTTCTCTTGTTGGTCAGCTTGTCCGCACGGTTTAGTTTGGCTGAGCCGGAAGGGCGGTGGAATGGCGTATACATACCTGAGCAGCTTGAACCGTGGAGAGTGTGGGTTTTGGAGCGTCAGCCGGACCGTGTTTGTGCGCTGAAACAAAAGGAACGGGTCTGTGTTTGGCCGGGGCGGCTTAAGATCGATTTAAATCGATCGAGTGCTAAATTTTCATATTCGGTTAAGCTGGATCGTGAAGATGATGTGCAGCTACCCGGGAATATCGCGTTCCCCCCTGTGAACGTCTCGTTGTGCGCAGGCTCTACCGGAGATTTTACTGTCACGCCGCAGGGCAACCAGCTTTATATTCGGCTATCAGCTGGAAGGAAGGAGGTTTGTGGTGAATTTGTTTGGCAAACACCTCCTAAATACTTGCCAATCCCTCCGGGAACCGCGCTCTTGGAGTTGACCGTTGATGGAGTCGCCGTGCCTACCCCTCAGGTAAATGATCGCGGCGAACTTTGGCTTTCAGGCGCAGCTTCTGATGAAGAGCAGAAGGAGAGTTTGGCACTTGAGGTTTTTAGGAGGCTCTATGACAGGGTTCCCTTCGTCCTTGAGACTTGGATTAGGTTGCGTGTTTCTGGTCGGGAGCGCAGTGTGGAGTTGGGCAAAGTGCTTCCGTCTGGCGCGGTGCCGGTCTCCGTTGATAGCGCGCTTAGTACTACCCTTTCGGAAGGCGGGGACTTAACGCTGAAGGTGCGGGCGGGCACTTATGATGTTAAGTTGAAGGCGCTCTATGGCGCGCCGCCTGCGGCCATTTCACCCCCGAAAAACAGTTCTCCAGCCTGGCCAACCGATGAGGTTTGGGTTTGGGTTCCGGATGAATCGCTACGTTCTGTGTCGATTGAAGGCGGGATGCCTGTCGACTCCGAGCGGACTGCGCTCCCCGCAGAATGGCAGGGTTCGGCGACTTACATCGTGTCGCCGCACGGCAGTCTTCAATTGAAAGAGTTTAGCCGCGGCCAAGAGCGACTTGCGCCAAACAGTTTGAATTTGCACCGTACCCTCTGGCTGGATCTTGATGGTCGGAATTTTTCCGTGCGGGATACCTTAAATCTGATTACCAATCAGGACTGGCGTCTTCGCGCAGACGCTGATTTGAAGCTTAGTCGCGTTTCGATTGATGACAGAGACCAGCTAATTACTTTGGATCCTCAAAGCGGTGCGAAAGGTATTGAACTTCGGCGGCAAAATTCAGTGGTAGTGGCGGAGTCGCGGCTTGAGCGCGGTCCAAGTGGGATCCCGGCGGTGGGTTGGGGCCAGGATGCCAAATCATTAAGCGCTGTTTTGAACCTGCCCCCAGGATGGTCGCTACTTGAGGCGACTGGAGTGGATCAGGCCGGAAACACTCTGGTGGGAGGGTGGACTTTATTTGATTTCTTTGTACTGCTGCTTACGGCAGTGGCAGCAGGTAAGCTGCTAGGGTCTGGCTGGGGTGTTGTGGCTGGGCTGCTTTTGGTGTTGCTGCACAATGAGGAAGCGGCACCGCACCTGATTTGGTTTCATCTTTTGGCGTCTGTTGCGTTGGTGAAATATCTGCCAGAGTGCGCGCTTAAAAGGTTTTCGCTGTTTTATTGCCGCGTGACCATGGCGCTGCTGGCGCTTTTGGTGCTGGCTTTCTCCGTGCAGACGCTGCGGGCTGGGTTTTATCCTCAGATTGGAGGGGTAGACTTCGGCAGCTATGGGATGATGGTTGGACTTGTCTTACTGATTGAAGAGGGGGTTTTTGGCTGGCCGATATTTGTGGGATTGCTGTGGGGTTTTGTTTTGTTGTGGAGGAACTACGAGTCAAAGAGTCGATTTCTGGCCGCCGTGTCGGGGCTTGGGCTGCTGATGTGTATTGGGTTTGTTTTCTTTAGCGGAGCTTATTACTTTTTTGATGTAGTTGCGCCAACCTCGTTTAATGTGCCTTCACGAGATGAAAGCCCGGGAGTATTCCCCAACGATGTATCAACATCTTCGTTGTCGTCGGAGAGCGCAAAAGAAGGCGCACTAGACAGTTTGTCACTGGATAGAGGGATGGAGGTCGCGCCACGCCTCTTGTCATCAAAGGACGGGAGAGCGCAAACTCTTTCTCAAGCCAATTTGCTTCAAAACGATCCTAAAGCCGTCGTGCAAACCGGTTTTGGCATGCCCAATTGGAAGTGGCGCTCGGTCAATTTAAATTGGGTTGGAGCGGTCGATAGGGATCAGCGTTTATCGCTTTATTTGCTAAGCCCGTGGCAAAATTTGTTACTGGTGCTGTTGCGGGTTGCGCTGCTCTGGCTCCTGGCGTTTGGTTTTGCGCGGGTGATTTTGCCTGGATTGAGGTTTAAGTTTAGACCCGGTTTCGTGGCGGCGATGCTTGCATTTGCGATCTGGACTTTTTCGCCGACGTCAAGTCAGGCGCAAGAGTTTCCCCCGCCTGAGATCCTTT
This sequence comes from Deltaproteobacteria bacterium, assembly GCA_012514925.1. Classification (GTDB taxonomy): domain Bacteria; phylum Bdellovibrionota_C; class UBA2361; order UBA2361; family JAAYZI01; genus JAAYZI01. Next base: position 4,229 of record JAAYZI010000346.1, read on the forward strand.
CTGAGTTGCAGCATCGTCTCACCAAGGACCTCTGTACCAACAACTGCACGGTAATTAATGAGCTCTCAATTAAGATTACAGGAGATCAAGTTAAGTTTGAAGGGATGGTGAGCAGCCGCGGCATAGGCGCGGTGGCGATCCCCGGGCCGATTGGGCAGGTTTATGTGGAGAAGGTCACCCTAGGGGGGACCGAGACGGAGATTCTGCGCGGTGGTCTCGACGGTTTTATCTGGATGCGGGTTGAGCAGGGCGCTCAGCGCTTTGTGGTGCAGGGTAAGTTGTTGCAGAAGGATCTTTTAACCATACAGTTCCCAAGCAATCCGCTGCATGTCAAAGTCGAAGCGCCCGATTGGAGTGTGGACGGGTTGCTTCCAACTGGGACGGTGAATGGTTCGCTGCAGTTCACCCGTGTGGCGGTGAAGCCGAGTAGGGAGGACTCTTCCAAAACGGCCGATATTTACTTGCCACCCTGGTATGTGGTGGAGCGAGAACTCGGCTTGGGGATGCCGTGGAAAGTGTTGACCCGCGTGAGGCGAGTTGGAAACCTCGAGCGCCCAACTGTGGTGCGGCTGCCGCTCCTAAGAGGGGAGACGCCGACTTCCGTTCATCTTGATGTGGAAGAGGGGTTGGCGGTTATAAACTTTTCGCGCGAGCAGGGGGAGTTTTCTTGGGAGAGCGTTCTTGAGGTTTCTGAGAAGATCACGCTGCATGCCGCTCCACTTCCCAGCTTGAGCGAGGAGTGGAGGCTTAATTGTTCGGCCATCTGGTCTTGCAGAAGCACAGGGATCGCCCCACTTAGTTCGATCACTGATGGAGAGAGCAGTTTAAAGTGGCGGCCTTATCCGGGAGAGCGGGTTGAGATTAGTGTGGCACGGCCGCGCGCGGCCGGGGGTGAGGCGATTACCGTTAATCGGGTTGATTATCGTGTCGCGCCGGGTCTGCGGCTGTTGCAAGGCACGCTCATCATGTGGGTGCGCACCAGTCAGGGGGGTTTTCAAGAACTTAAGCTTCCTCCTGGCGCAAAGCTTGAGGGTCTTGTGATTAACGGGCGTAACGAAACCGCGCGTCATGGTGGACAGCTCCTAATGCTTCCGCTTGAGTCGGGCAGCAATGAGCTTAAGGTTGAGTTCTCGTTGCCACAAGCCCGCGGTTGGCGTCAGCAGGTCCCACCGATTGAGTTTGCCGGAAAGGCTACTAATGCGCGGGTGATAATCCAGGTGCCGCCGCAGCGTTGGATCCTGTGGGCTGATCAAAAAGGTTGGGGACCGGCAGTGCTGTTTTGGAGTAAGCTAACGGTGGTGCTTCTGCTTGCGGCTGTGCTTGGTTTTATCAAACTGGGCGGTTTGGGCGCGGTTACCTGGGTGCTCCTTGGTCTTGGCACGGTGATGCTTCCGGTGGCGGCTGTGGCAGTGCCGGTGCTGTGGTTTGCCGCGATGCAATACCGGCGGGAGAGCCCGTTTGAAGGGCGCACGTCTTTTAACTTGTGTCAGCTTTGTTTAGGAGTGCTGACGTTGGTGTTTGTGCTTGTGCTCTTTGCCGCAGCTCGAAAGGGTTTGGTGCTTTATCCCGAAATGCAGGTTAGCGGTGGGGGGTCAAGCAATCAGGCTCTGCAGTGGTACCACGATTTTGTAGAGAAGGCTTTGCCGCAGCCTTGGATCATCTCAGCGCCGATCTGGATATGGCGCGTGTTGATGCTTGGGTGGGCTTTTTGGGCTGCGATTTCGCTTTTGAAATGGCTGCGCTGGGGCTTCTCGTGCTTTATAGAGGGTGGTATTTGGAAGGGGAATTCCCAGGGCGACGCTGTTGTAAAGGCGCAGGGCCGGAGTGACGACTGATTGGTGGGTCACCCTCGCATATAGCAGGAAGGCTTTCTAGGATGAAGCCGGGTTGGTGTTTACCCGGCTGCGGGTTACTTTGTCTGTTTTTTCGCTTTAAGCTCACTTAGCTGCTGCATCACCACATAAAAAACCGGCACGAACAGCACTGCTAATAGAGTGGATGTCAGCATTCCTCCCACCACAGCTGTGCCGAGTGCGCGACGGCTTGCTGCGCCAGCACCCTGCGCCAGCGCCAGTGGCAGCACTCCCAAAATAAACGCGAATGAAGTCATTAAAATCGGCCTAAAGCGCCTTCTGGCCGCCTCCAGCGCCGCTTCTACAATAGATTTCCCCGCCGCGCGTAGCTCTCGCGCTGCCTCTACAATAAGAATCGCATTTTTGCTCGCCAACGCAATTAGCAATACCAAACCAATCTGTGTATATACGTTGTTATCGTATCCCCGCATCCACAAGGAGAGCACCGTCCCAAGCAGCGCCAACGGCACAACTAAGATCACCGCGGCCGGGCTGGTCCAGCTCTCATACTGGGCCGCCAGAACTAAAAATACTAAAAGCGCCGAAAGTAGGAAAATATAAACGGCTTCGTTTCCGGTAAGCCGCTCTTGATATGACATTCCTGTCCACTCATAACTTACGTCGGCTGGCAAATTTTGCTCGGCCAGGGCTTCCATTTTTTGCAGCGCTTCGCCGCTGCTGTACCCGGGCGCAGCCGCTCCGCTAAGCGGCGCGGATGGATAAAGATTGTACAGATTAACGATTGCCGGGCCAACCTCGTAGTCGACGTCCACTAAAGTGCCAAGCGGTAGCATTTCACCGCTCAAATTTCGGACGTACAGGCTGCGGATTTGATCTGGTTCCAAACGGTACTGATGGTCGGCCTGTACATATACCTGAAAAGTGCGTCCGAATTTTGATATTTGATTGACGTAGGTCGAGCCTAAGTAAGATTGGATCGTCTGAAACACATCTCCAATCGGCACGTCCAGCGTTTGGGCTTTGACGCGATCTACTCTGGCGGTTAACTGAGGCACGCCCGCTCGGTAGGAAGTTGAAATCTTGTCAATCGAGGGGTCTTTGCTTGCGGCTTGAATGATCTCTCCGGTAAATTGGCCGAGTCTCTGAAAATCGAACTCGCCCTTTTGCAGAAGTTGCATCTGAAATCCGCCTGAGACCCCCAGCCCTTGAATGGCCGGAGGTACCACCGCAAATGCTACTCCATCTTTCATGCCCATTAGTTTGGGCTGGAGGTGTGACAGAATTTTATTTTGAGTTTGGCCAAGTGGAATACGCTTATCAAAGTCATCATAAATTACATAGAAAACCGAAGAATTGGAGAGTGGGGCGCTGTTGTCCAGTAAAGAAAGCCCCCCTACCGTGACTACATGCGCCACGCCCGGCACTTTCTTAATTTCAGGGACCAGAGTCTTTGCAGCTTTCTGGGAGCGCTCTAATGAAGCCGAATCCGGAAGCTGCAAACCCACGATTGCGTAGCCTTGGTCTTCTTCCGGTAGGAATCCAGTTGGTAGCTTGGCAAACATCCATAACGTGAGCGCAATTAAAGCGACATACACTGTTACCATGCTCCTAATGCGTTGCAGCATCCAATTTACTAACGCAACATACCGCCTTTCGCACCAGTCATAGACGCGGTTAAAACCGCGGAAGAACCTGCCTGGTTCGCTGTGTCTGGCTTTCAAATACAAGGCGCACTGCGCGGGCTTCAATGTCATGGCGTTAATGGCGCTAATTACCGCCGTCACGGCGATTACTAGCGCGAATTGCCGGTAAAGTTGCCCCGTAATGCCTTGCATCAGGGCCGCCGGTAGGAACACCGCCATTAAGACTAAGGTTATCCCAAGAATGGGACCGGTCAACTCACTCATGGCTTTAATCGCAGCCTCTTTTGGAGACATTCCTTTCTCGATATAAAGAGCAGCTCCCTCCACAATCACAATCGCGTCATCTACTACGATTCCAATCGCCAAGATTAACGCAAAAAGCGTTACCATATTGACCGAAAACCCAAAGGCCGCCATGCCTATAAAAGCGCCGATGATAGTAACGGGCACGGTCGTAGCCGGAATTAAAACCGCACGCCAGTCCTGCAAGAAAAGCAAGATTACGGCTAACACCAAAAAAGCCGCTTCAATCAAGGTTTGGTAGACTTCATTAATGGAAGCTTTCGTAAAGCGGGTGGTGTCTAAGGCCGTTGTGTAAGTTAGGTCTTCTGGAAAGGATTTGCTGAGTCGCTCCATTGCCTTGTTAACTTCTTCTGCTACTTGCAGTGCGTTTGCGCCTGGTAGCTGAAAGATTGCCACGCCCGCCGAGGGTGCTCCATCAAGCTGACTGAAAATACTGTAGGTTTGAGCCCCAAGTTCAACCCGCGCGATGTCGCGTACTCTGATAATGCGTCCTCCCATCCCAGGCTCTATTTTTACGATAATATCTTCAAACTCTGCGGCCTCGGTGAGACGCCCGGCGATGTTGACGGTGTACTGGAAGTTTTGGCTTTCGGGGGCAGGGGGGCTGCCCAACTGTCCTGCGGGGACTTGTTGGTTCTGCTGGTTTACGGCTGCGATTACATCTTTGGGGACGAGCCCATAAGCGCGTAGCGCATCAGGATTCATCCAAATGCGCATGCTGTACTGCCCCATCCCAAATACATTAACGGCACCGACGCCGTTAAGACGGGAGAGTTCATTAAGCAGGTTGATGTTTGCGTAGTTCGCCAAAAAAAGGCCGTCGTAGGTCCTGCCTGGAGAGGTTAAACTTATGACTTGCAGAATCGCGGTCGAAACTTTCTTAGTGACCAATCCCTGAGCCTGGACGCTTTGCGGAAGCTGTGACATTGCGCTGGCCACCCGGTTTTGCACCAGCACCTGCGCAAAATCCAAATCAGTCCCGACTTCGAAGGTAACCGTAAGTTTGTAAGATCCATCCGAAGCGCTGGTGGAGTTCATGTAGAGCATGCCTTCTACGCCGTTTACCTGCTGCTCAATCGGAAGCGCCACAGTATCGGCGACGGTACGCGCGCTTGCGCCTGGATAAACGCCTGTTACCTGCACTGTTGGCGGGGTAATCCCAGGATATTGCGCGACGGGCAACTTAAGTAACGCCACAACTCCCAAAATGATGGTAACAATCGCGATGACATTCGCTAGGATCGGCCGCTCAATAAAAAAACGAGAGAACATGGAGGCCCCCTTATGATGCGTTAGATGAAGAAGAATCTTCCTTTACTGGGTCCGGCGCGCTCTGGGCTGGCTGGACTGGCGGCTGTGACGACGTTGTGTTTTTGATGGGCGTCACTCGCAAACCAGGCCGGGCGCGCTGCAAGCCTTGGTTGACTACCCAATCATTAGGCGTCAAACCTTTTAGCACCACCCGCGAGCCGTCATCTTGTAAGTCCCCAATCGTAACTGTGCGGCGCTGGACGGTGTCTTCCTCATTAACCACCAAGAGGAAAGATCCGCCTTGGTCCATTCCCAAGGCTTCATCTGGCACAAGTAGGGCATCCTGGATTTCGTCAATCGCCACTCGCATACGGACGTACATGCCAGGTACTAGCATTGGCATGCGTCCCTCAACAGCGGGATTGTCGAAGATGCCTCGCACCAAAATTGTGCCTGTATTGGCATTAACTGCCGTAGCGACGAAATCTAGGCTACCTTCATGTGGGAATCCCTCTTCTCCCTCGATTGCCAAGAATAGCGGCACTGTCTTTCCGTGGTACCCTGACTCATGGTTGCGGCGCATGCGCGCTTTGATCTTTATTAGATCTTTCTCATTGATGTTGGCGTGAGCCCAGATTGGATCCAAGCGAGTCAAGACTGCCAGATCTATGGCCTGCCCCTCTCCCACCAAGGCGCCAACATCTTGAAGGTGTTTGTCCATGCGTCCGTCGAATGGGGCTGTAACTTGAGTGTACTCCAGATTAATACGGGCCATATCTGCGCTGGCCTTGGCTTTCGCGACTAGAGCTGCGGCGGAGTCTCGCTGAGCCTGCCATTCATCGACGTCCGACTGTGAGACGGCTTTTTTCTTTACTAGCTCCAAAACTCGATCTAACTCCCGCTGGGCATGCGCCAACGTTACCTGTGCGCCTGCTACCTCCGCCTCGGCCGCGCTCAACTGAGCTTGATAAGTTTCCGGCTCAATCACAAAGAGCAGGTCGCCTTGCTTTACAAAAGCTCCATCCGTGAAATTTATACTGCGCAAAAATCCGCGTACGCGCGCCTTTAGGGTTACGGTTTGAGTGGCGGTAAGATTACCAGTCAAGGTAGCGTAGGTCTTGACCGTGCGCGTATCAGGTTGCACCACCCCCACCTCCGGAGGCTTGGGTGACGAAGGCGTCGACCCCTGGCACCCCAAAACGAGGAAGGCGCCCGACCCCAGAAGCAACGCATGCCCAAAGCGCACCCCCAACGAATAAATCTCCTTAAGGTCCCTCATATCAATTCCCCGGTTAAACTAGTTAAAGGCAAGTCAAGAGACAGCCGGACCCATTCTTAAACGTTATCGCCCCTCAATCAACGGGTCCGTTTACAACAACTGGAGGTATTTGGAGGTATTTCCAGCCCCCGGGAGGGTTTTATTGTCCCGGGAGCTTCCTAGCCCCCGGGGGGTATTTCCAGCCCCCGGGAGGGCTTACTTGTCCCGGGAACTTCCAGCCCCCGGGGGGACCCCCTGTCTCCGGGAAGCCTCACTGTTCCGGCCCCCCGGGGGACCCTCTGTAGGCAACGCGACGCAGCGATTTTACTTTCTCTGGAGAAAGTGAAGATAATGCCAAAAAAGTAGGGGTGCACCTTGCCAAAAAAGTAAGGGTGCTCCTTGCCAAAAAAGTAGGGGTGCTCCTTTTGCCAAAAAGTAGGGGTGCTCCTTTTGCCAAAAAGTAGGGGTGCTCCTTTTCCCCTCTCAGGCGAAGGCAGGCGAAGGCCAGGCGAAGCGGTGCCACAGATTTTACTTTCTCTGGAGAAAGTGAGGATAATTTTGTGATATCATTTTTACTTTCTCTGGAGAAAGTAGAGGTAACCCCGCGATATTATTAGAGGCAGAGACGGAAGTTTGCGAGATTACTCCGGGCGGGGTGGACCGGCCTCCTCAGCCGCCGCGATTTTACTTTCTCTGGAGAAAGTGAGGATAATTTTTTCCCCAAAAGTAGGGGTGCTCCTTCCCCCAAAAGTAGGGGTGCTCCTTTTCCCCAAAAGTAGGGGTGCTCCTTTCCCCAAAAGTAGGGGTGCACCTTTTCCCCTCTCAGGCGAAGGCAGGCGAAGGCCAGGCGAAGTGGTGCCACAGATTTTACTTTCTCTGGAGAAAGTGAGGATAATTTTGTGATATCATTTTTACTTTCTCTGGAGAAAGTAGAGGTAACCCCGTGATATTATTAGAGGCAGAGACGGAAGTTTGCGAAATTACTCCGGGCGGGGTGGACCGGCCTCCTCAGCCGCCGCGATTTTACTTTCTCTGGAGAAAGTGAGGATAATTTTTTCCCCAAAAGTAGGGGTGCTCCTTTCCCCAAAAAGTAGGGGTGCTCCTTTCCCCAAAAAGTAGGGGTGCTCCTTTCCCCAAAAAGTAGGGGTGCTCCTTTTTCCCCAAAAGTAGGGGTGCTCCTTTTTCCCCAAAAGTAGGGGGGCACCTTTCCCTCCAAGTAGGGGTGCTCCTTCCTCCAAAGTAGGGGGGCACCTTTCCCCAACCTTTCCCCAAAAGTAGGGGGGCACCTTTCCCCAAAAAGTAGGGGGGCACCTTTCCCTCCAAGTAGGGGTGCTCCTTCCTCCAAAGTAGGGGGGCACCTTTCCCCAAAAGCAGGGTTAGGGCGGGGTTAAAGCGGGATTAGGGCGAGGTTAAGGGGAAGCGCTTGGGTTAGGATACGTAATGTCCTTATGTCTCCATAACCTTTGGTGGGTATAGTTACTCGCGCTTTTAGGCTTAGGTCCTCTCAATTTTAAAGGTTTTATGACGCTGAATAGAAGTGTTTCAGTGGCGCCGTCATCTCAATCGTCTGTGGATTTCGGCGATGCCGCCATTCGGGTTGGCCGCCGCGCCCAGGTTGCTCAGAAACACCTCGACCCTAAGGCACAGTCACAGTTTGGTAGGGTTAATTTTTGCGGGGGGATTAACCTTGATGCTGAGCGAAGGGCCAATCAGCCAACATCTTCCGCCGCGCCTAAATTGGGCGCTACTGCAGGTGTTGACCTGGCACAGGTGCGCGAAGAGGAGCTTTTTAAGAGAGTGCGTCTTGAAGCGCAACGCCTTGCGACCAAAACTTTTCATCAAAGCCCAGGTGCCAAGCCTGACCACAAACTTATCAGAGAGTGCTTGCGTAAAATAGGGTCCCGCTACGCCGACCTTCCTTTGAATACACTGGAAGAGAAGATCCTTTCTGAGTTTTACGACGCTTACCGCCAGAAGTACGACACACTTTTCGGGGAGCTAAGCTGGGTGAAACGCCAGTACTACCGTACAAAAGAATGGGTCTGCGCTTTACCGCAAAACATATTCTCACAAGTTGCTGGGTTTACGCGGGGGATTTTTAAAGTCGGCTGCGCAACAGTCAGTGCCGCCTCGACTGTGGCTGAGATTGGAAAGGAAGCAGCCTGTGACACGGCTAAGCTTGTGGCCAAAGTCGCGAAGACGGCCAAGAACGCCACCGGGAAATTTATCTCCAATTGTGTGAGGGAACCTGTCAAGACCTGGCAGAGCATCCAAACATTTGCAAAAGATGTAAGCGACAGCTTGGGTATTACCGACTTGGCAGTGGGAGTGCTGGGCAGTGGCAGACGGGTTCTTGGGTCGTTCGGACAAGTGCTTAAGACCGGAGGCGTCCTGGCTCAGGATTTCGTGCGGGTCATAAAGGGCGAGTGCACAGCAGGGCAGCTCAAAGAAAATTTAAAGCAAAATGTAAATGTGGCTTTCAGTGAACTGGGAAAAGCTCTGGCCGAAGCGCAGCGCGTGGTTAAAGGGGCGTTGGTGATGACCGGTGAGGTAACAGGAGTGATCGATGTGGTCTACGCCGCAAAATATGCGCTTGAAGGCAGGTGGGGTATGGTCGCTATGCACGCCGGATTTGCGGTAGCCTCGGCCGGATCGATTGCTGCCACGGTTGCCACGGGAGGAGCGGCGGCAGGGTCAATTTTAGGAGTTATGGCGGGCCGCACTGCAATGAAGATCACGCTCAAGCAGGCAACTAAACAAGGCTTTGAGACCTTAGCTAAAGAGCTAGGGAGTAAGGTTGTGGCGGAATTCGGGCAGGAGGTCGGAAAGCAGATCTGCAAAGAGCTGGGGCAGGAGGTTACGAAGGAGAGTCTTCATGCCGGGCTACAGACTGCTCTAAAACAAACCGGCGAGAGGATCGCAAAAGAAAGTTTGGATGGGGTGGTGGAGCAGGTCAGGAAGCACGGTGCCCAGGCGCTTACCAGTGAGGCCGTGCAAAAGACCACGGCCGAAGCGGCAGAGAAGGTCACAGAAACTTTCCTAAAAAAGTATGGATTAAGTGAGATCGTCGAGAAACAGGTGTATCAGACCTTAAAGGAGCTCTCCGAAAAAACTCCGAAAAAGCTTGCTGCGTCCCTAGAGGATCTGGGCATCAGCCAAAAGCAGTTTAAACAGATGCAGCAGAGCCTGAAGCATCCCAAGTTTGATAAAGAGCTCAAACAAGTTTTTGAGGATGCGATCGGTAAGCCTCTGACGAAATCCTTGCAAGACGGGATGGAGAAGCCCTTTAAGGATACATTCAGGGCTGGTCTAAAGGGTGAGCTTGAAGATGAGTCCTGCCAGAAGTTGCTTAAAGCCATGCAGGAGAAGGGGATTAAGCTTACGGATGGTCAGATCGACGATCTGGTGGAAGCGGGGTGGAAAGGTTGCAAGGAGGGGATTGAGAAGGCTGCGCGAAAGGTTGTGCGAGAGGGCATTGAGCGTGCCTTCAAGCAGTTTCGTTCGCCTAGAATTCGTTCCCCACGGTCTCACGGTGATGGTTTCGAGGGTATTGATGTTTCCACTTTAGTAGAAACTAATGAGGGTCTCGTGCTTGAAACCCCGGTATCCTTGGTTGAGAATAAGCAGGTGCAAGAGGTTGCGGTCCAGGACCTAAATCGAGAGGAGATTGTTCGGCATGAACCGATGGCCGATGGAGTGACCGCCATTAAGACTTACGTTATAAAAGACGGTCGCCTTGAACTTGCAGGGGTTTCGTTCGTAGGTCGGTAATAGTTCACGCATGGAATTGATCATAGAATTGATCA
>JAAYZI010000347.1 GCA_012514925.1 Deltaproteobacteria bacterium
ACTATGATCTACTTGGGTTAGTAAAGAAAGTTAAAGTCAGCTTTGATACTCCATACAATCACACTGGCTACAGTCTGTTAATCTGTTAGTCTGTTAATCGGGGGGCTACAGTTAGTCTGTTAGGGGACTACAGTCTATTGCCAGTGTGATTGTATGGAGTATCAAAGCTGACTTTAACTTTCTTTACTAACCCAAGTAGATCATAGTAGCGCTCCTCAAAACTCTTTGCCGGGCACGAATCTGATTGCGCTTTTTTAAGATACGTCTTTCTAAGATGTGCCTCGAGGATGCGATGGCAAAGCGTCTCTTCGTCCAGCACCTTTGGAATAAGCATGCTGTGACTTGCGCATAACTCAAAAGGGTAGGCTCCTTGGAACAAGAAGAGCGAAGATAACCGCGCTAGCTCCCATCTCCTTGCAGGATCAGAGCTTAGGCCCGATTCTGCGATCACCACAGTCGGGATAGTCGGGGTGTTTTCAGCTCGCTCTCTTAAGCACTCAAGCAACTCGTCAAACTCATCCTTCTTAAGTCCAATGTCTACGTCAACAAACAAAATTGAGGCGTTTTGATCTTTCTTCAAAAGGTCCTTTGCACTTATCTGGCGCACCTTGAAAAAACTGGAGAATTCCTCTCCCAGTTTTGACCCAATATAATCCAAAGAAAGTTTCGGGTAAGGCAGGGACACAGCAGAAATATCTCCGTTAAACAGGCTCTTTCCCGTCAGGAAACGACTCCAGCTCTCAGATAAAATTTCATACTCCGAAAGGGCTGCCCCTATAACCGAAAAGTGAGCCGCGGTTTCAAGCCCCTCTTGAATCAAACCTCTCCTTATATCATGATTTTCAACCAAGAGCTTGGCTTTTAAGTAACACTCTTCTTCATTCTGAGTATCAACCAAAAGGGCGTTTATTTTATCCTTAGCGTACTCATAAACACCTCCCTCCCGCGGAAGCACCACGGCGCAGCCGCAAGCCATGGCTTCAAGCCCAGTCCGGCCGAAGGCCTGATAAGTTGATAAATCAAGAAAAATATCCGACGCAGCCATAAGCTTAGCAACACTGTCCCTATCTATACGGCCGTGGTTTTTAAAAGAAAAATCAGAAACAAGTTGATGCTCTCCAATATCCCGATGCGAGCACCCAAAGATGTGGATATCTATCAGACCGGAAAATTCTCGTTTCAGCCGACTAAAAATCCGCATCGTCTGCGGAGCGCCGCGACGCGCGGTTCCCGGTCTAATCATGGCGCACAGCACTATTTGCTCAGCGGTTCTACGACTAGAAACCGGACGAAAGGTATAATGATCGAGGCTAGGACTCACTTTTTGGACGTTTAAGCCGTGGCGGGACTGGACTGTGGCCGCAATCCAATCTGTTTTGGCAAAGAGCAAATTTCCTGGAACCAGCCCGTATGATTCAAACGCCTGCGCAAAGTCAGGGTGCCCAGAATCAAAGAAAAATGGCTCATAATCCTGGACGTAGTAGGCCGGCATGGTGTAGCCGTTGACGTTTACGATCCTTTTCTGGGGGCCTGCGGATGTAAAAAGCGTGGCTACTGCAATATTAAAGCGGCTTGAAAGCCGCAGCAGCTCTTCTTCATTCTCGTAAAATAAGAAGAGCTTTCTCTTAGCAAAAGCTTCCCTGTGATAGAACGCAAAGTTAAAACGATCACAAGATCTGGCCGCAATGCGCACATCTACTCCCAGCAGCTGCAAACCTTCGGCCTCCTGGACAATTGAGTTAACGCCGCCACCGCCGGCACTAGATGGCAGCAAAAATAAAATGGAGGGCTTACCAAATTCAGAGTGCGACAAGAGGTGCAGCAATGTGGCAAAGCGCTGTCTTAGGCGCTCAAGGTCCGGCTGCTCTCTTAAAACGCTTACATAAGACTCCAACATGGGGTACTTACTGGTGAGTACTGCGTGCCCGGCTTCTGCCAATTTTCGTCTCTTTTTGTGTGAGTAGCTTTTCGACTTAGCATGATAAATGTATAAATTATCGCAAAGCGCCAGAGTAAATCCCGCCTGCGCCGCCCTGAGGCAATAATCGTTCTCCTCGCCGTAACCGTTTGGAAAGCTTTCTTCATCAAAGCCCCCCAGAGTCTCAATCACCTCGCGCTTTAGGGCCAAACAGAATCCATTTAAGAGCGGCAGCCTGGGATATGAGCATGGTGATACGACTTCCAGCAATTGGCTAGCTGCGTCAACATCCAAACCCTCAGGCAGCTCGTTTACGATCCAATCTCCAGCACCATCGAAGCGCTCAGGAATAGATTGCCAACTGGCGGCGTTTGAAAGTGGGCCGCAAAGGCCGATACCGGAGTCCGAAAGAAAGCAGGCCTCTATCTTCTCAAGCCAACCACTTGGTACAATCGTATCACTGTTAAGCAACACCACCACGGGGGCGCTGCTTAGGGCAAGCCCAGCGTTAGCGGCCTTAGTGTAACCGCCTGCAGCTTGCCTCTCTGAAAGCAAAACTTGGAAGTGCTCTTTCGAGATATCCCTAAGATAGCTACTGGTGGCATGGTCCGATCCATCATTTACCAGGATTAAGCGACAGGGTTTAGAGGAATTTTTTAGAACTGAGGCGATGCAATTTTTAAGGTCAGAAAGTGCATTGTGCACACAAATAACGACATCCACCTCCATCTGACGGCGGGGCGGTAGGCGAAATTTCGGAGCGGCCAAGCATCGAAGCGGCGAGGTAGCCTGTGCCCCCAAAAAACTAACCGCCGCATCAGGGCTCTGCCTTGACAACATCCGCGGGATTTCTGAGAACACCAGCCGCTTTAACCCATCAGAGCTAAGCCCGGATTTTAGCAAACGCACTCCCTTCTTTACTCGACCTGAAAGCTCCACTACAAAGTAGCTCCGCGGTAAATCTAAAACATGCCACCAGCCACACCCCGTAAGCGACCACTATACTCACGCCGATACCGAATTAAAAGCCCCAGCATATAGCACCCAACAAGAGGTGGAAGCGCTGTATGCCAGATGGAAGGAGTTAGAGAAATTTCCTTGAGCTAACCTTCCGAATCCTGTAAGACCTACTTACTAAATTCTTAATCGAAACATTAGGACGTTTAAAGGTCGTAATATGAAAATCTCAGTTCTCCTTGCCTTAACACTTCTTACCTCTTTATGTAGTTGCCGCACCGACAAGGAGGACGGGGACTCGGATGGCGTCGACACCACCGCCTGTGGCGTAATCGGCTTAGACGAGCGCGTGGCCTATCCTAGAATAATTAACGGCACTGAGTGCTCAGAAGTCGATTCGCCGGTTGTACAGCTTACAATGTTGTTTAATGAAGGGCTAATCGGCTCCTGTTCCGGCACGCTCATATCGGCAGATGCGATTTTGACCGCAGCTCACTGTTTTAGTGTTGACGATGAGCCATGCTTAAGCGTGTCAGCCCGGGTTGAAGGCCGGGACAAAGAAGTCTCCAAAGTTGTGCTTCATCCCGAGGCAGATGTTCCACAAAATGATGTAGCCATTGTATTTTTAAGCAAGTCCGTGTCTACACCCACTTTACCGCTTGCGCTCTCCGCTCCCATGCAGCCGAAAGACATTATATCGGTTTTCGGCTTCGGCGTGGATCAGGATCAAATTGGCGGTGTCTTACGCAGCGGTCAGATGAGGGTAGTCGGACTGAACTCCCAAAACATCCAAGCCAAATTCCAGGAGAAAAACAGCAACGTTTGCTACGGAGATTCAGGCGGACCCGCAGTTCTTACCTTTAAGAACGAAGGTGGCGACGAAGTTTCCGGCATTGTCGGTATCACCTCTTTCGGTAACAGTTCCGGCTGCAGCGTTGGCGAGTCTGTGTTCTTTGCAAATGTGCAAAACGTTAGCATCTCAGATTTCATCAAACGAGAGGTCCCGCAGGTGAAAATTGAGTAAGGACGAGGTCCGTAAGATTCAAGCATGATAAGAGCCACCAGCCCCGGCCTTATCGCACTGCCACTATTTACACCACCGCTATTTACAGCGCTGCAATTTGCGCTGCCGCCATTTGCAATTTGAAGCGCCTCTTTACTTTCGTCACGCCGAATCACTTTCTCTGGAGAAAGTGAAAGCGAAGCCGCCTCGCTCTGGACTTACGAAAGTGCACCGCCGCAATTTACAGCGCTGCCATTTATGCCGCCACTATTTACACCGCTGCCATTTGCAATTTGAAGCGCCTCTTTACTTTCGTCACGCCGAATCACTTTCTCTGGAGAAAGTGAAAGCGAAGCCGCCCCGCATCTGGACTTACGAAAGTGCAGCGCCGCCA
>JAAYZI010000348.1 GCA_012514925.1 Deltaproteobacteria bacterium
CGGACTATGACAGTAGAGAATCATACCTAATTTCAGGGTTATGTTTGCAAAACATTTCGTCATGTGGTCAAATGGCGAACTATGAAAGACTTAGTCAAGGCAACAAAAGCACTGGCTGATGAAAATCGCTTGCGGGCGCTTTGGATGCTCCAAGAGCGCGAGGTCTGTGTGTGTCAGATAGTTGAGTTTCTCAACTTGGCACCTTCTACAGTTTCTAAGCACATGACGGTTTTGAAGAACGCCGCACTTGTGGAAGCTCGAAAAGAGGGAAGATGGATGTATTACCGGATCCCGGAGACGTTTGAAGATTCTGAGATTGCGCAGGTGCTTGGGGCGGTCCTTGATGCCATGAATAAGTCGAAGTCGTACATGGAGGATACGAAACGCTTGAAGAAGATTCTCAAATGCAGCAAGGAGGAGTTGTGCAAAAAACAGAGTCCAAACTAAACGTGTTGTTTCTTTGCACAGGGAATTCTTGCCGCAGTCAAATGGCTGAAGGCTGGGCTAGGAAGCTCAAGTCTGATGTGCTGGAGCCGTATTCTGCAGGAATTGAGACCCACGGCCTGAATCCTAATGCGCTAAAGGTCATGAGTGAAGCGGGGGTGGATATTTCGGGGCAGCGCTCGAAGAATGTTTCAGAGCTAAGCGATATTTCTTTCGATTACGTGATTACTGTCTGCGGCCACGCGAACGAACATTGCCCAATTTTCCCCGGAAAAGCCAAAGTCCTTCATAAAGGCTTCGACGATCCGCCAAAGCTCGCTCAAGAGGCTGAGAGCGAAGAGGCGGCTCTTGGTCATTACCGACGAGTTCGTGATGAGATTAAGGATTTTGTAGTGTCCCTACCGGAGGGACTTGGAAACTAGAACGGGTGCAACAGAATGAGTAAACAGAATACCGAAGAATGTGTGCACGAGTGTGCGGGGAAGCTCTCCTTCTTAGACCGATTTCTTACCCTATGGATCTTCCTTGGCATGGCCTTCGGTGTTGGGCTCGGGTATTTCCTTCCTGGTGTTGAGGGTTTTATTAATCGCTTTCAAGTCGGTACCACGAATATTCCAATTGCACTCGGACTTATTCTGATGATGTACCCACCGCTTGCCAAGGTGAAGTACGAAGAACTTGGCGAAGTATTTCGCAACTGGAAAATACTCGGCCTCTCGCTTATTCAGAACTGGCTTATTGGTCCAGTTCTCATGTTTGTTCTCGCTATCGTGTTTCTGCGAGGCTATCCGGAATATATGGTCGGGCTGATCATGATTGGCCTTGCTCGCTGCATCGCTATGGTTATTGTCTGGAACGAGCTTGCAGAAGGTGACACGGAGTATGCTGCCGGTCTCGTTGCTTTCAACAGCGTCTTCCAGGTGTTCTTTTACAGCGTTTATGCCTGGTTTTTTATCACCTGGCTTCCACCGCTTCTTGGTCTCGAGGGGAGTATCGTGGAAGTAAGTATGGGAGAGATTGCGGAGAGTGTTTTTATCTATCTGGGTATTCCGTTTATTGCCGGGATGCTTACCCGTTTGGTCCTGGTAAAGGCAAAGGGTAAGGATTGGTATCACTCGGAGTTTATTCCAAAGATTAGTCCGATTACTCTGATAGCGCTTCTATTCACCATCATGGTGATGTTCAGCCTCAAGGGAAATATGATTGTCCAGATTCCGCTTGATGTGCTGAGGATCGCGGTGCCTCTGCTCGTTTACTTCGTCGTGATGTTCCTGGTGAGCTTTTATATGGGCCATAAAATTGGCGCCGATTATTCAAAAACAACCACGCTTTCTTTTACCGCTGCTAGCAACAATTTCGAGCTGGCGATAGCGGTTGCAGTTGCAGTGTTTGGGATTAATTCCGGTGCGGCTTTCGCCGCGGTTATCGGACCTTTGGTTGAGGTGCCCGTGCTGATTAGTCTGGTGAATGTCGCCTTCTTCTTTCAGAGGCGGTATTTTGCAGCAGATGCAGCCGGAGGAGTTTGAGTCTAATGCGCAAAGGATAGTTATGTCAGATTCAAAAGCTATTCTGGAGAATGTTCGTCGGCGATATTCATCGGTCGCCTCAAGTGGTCTTTCGTCGAATCTTGAGGGTGTCCGGGCGGTAGCTGAGGCGTTTGGATACACCGCTGAGGAATTGGCATCGATTCCAGCTGAAGCCAATATGGGCCTTTCCTGTGGAAATCCGACAGCCACTTCAGGGCTCCGTCCTGGAGAGGTTGTTGTGGATCTTGGCTGTGGTGGAG
>JAAYZI010000349.1 GCA_012514925.1 Deltaproteobacteria bacterium
GCTTACAGTCTGGGCGGTGAGCAAGACGACTTCTTGGCGTGGGCGTTGTGTCCTCTATAAAGCCGGGTGTGGTTGCACATTCCGGCTTTATTTATATTTATATGTTGTGATTTGTTTTTATGTCTGATGTTTGAAATAGAAGCGCAGGTTACTCCGGATCATATCACACCTCCATACAATCACGTACATCACGCTACTGTCCTTAGTTTTCTTGAGAGCGCTAGGGTTGAGTTCTTAAAGTATGTGGGGTTTCCAAATGACGAATTTTTGGCCAAGGGGTTATTTATGGTCATCACTGGTATAACTGTGCGGTATAAGCGGGAGGTGGTGGTCGGCCAGATTAGGGTCACCTGTGAAAATCCTCGAATACAGGGTAAGTTAGTACTGATTGAGCAGCGTATCTTTAACTCAAAGGGAAAGGTCGCTCTTGAAGCCTTAGTTGAATCACAGTTTCTGGACAAGTCAGCCGGAAGAGCGGTTAAGGTCCCTGATGATTTTAGGGCTGCATTTGTACAAGCCGGAACCTGATTAAACTGATAAACACATACCTGTAGAAAGCCTGTAGATTTTTTTATTTTTGGCCTTAGTAATATCAGGGAGTTACCTTTACTTTCTCCGGAGAAAGTAAAAATGCACCGCCCCCCACCTGTAAAAAGTTAGATAACAGGTAACGGTAACCGTTCACGTACGGAATTGATTACACAAAATCCACAAGCCCCCTCGGTAGCGCACCAGAAACCTGGAGGTAGAGTTGACATGCCCCGACAATTTTTATATGTAAACTGCTGTTATTTAATCGAAATTAGCAGCTACTAAATAAGCGCAAAGTGTAGGTGTACAAAATGAAAGAAGGAATTCACCCCAAGTATCAAGAGGTAAAAGTAGTGTGTGGTGGCTGTGGGGCAGAGCATGTTTTTGGGTCTACCAGGCCTGGGTTTGAGATTAACGTGTGTTCAGAGTGCCATCCGTTTTATACCGGCAAGCAGAAGTTTTTGGACACTGAGGGACGTATCGACAAGTTCAAAGCGAAATACGCCAATGTTAAGCTGCAGAGCAAGCCCAAGAAAAGTGCGGCATAATGCGAGTCGGGCACCACTTGTAGTGAAGTTAGTTTACTGAAGTTGGTTTTATACCCTGATCTTTCATGATCCCTCAACTCTTTCATATTCCGTTCCCCCTTTTTGGGGACCTTAAAGTCAATAGCTTTGGGTTGATGGTGGCCCTTGCTCTCTTGGCCGCGATTCAACTGATGTCTAGAAGTTTTGAAAGAAACGGTATTAATCCCGCGTTGGCAGATAAGTACGTATTAGGAGCCGGACTTAGTGGGCTGTTTGGCGCTCGAATCTGGTACATCTTGGAGCACTACTCGGACCTTAAGCACGACCTCCTGGGGGCATTATTTAGCACGGCAGGGTTTACTTTTTACGGAGGTTTTATCTTTGCCGCCCTGGTTGTGATTGTCATGACCAAGAGAGATCGGATTTCGATTGGACTTATGGCGGATTCTTTCGGTCCGAGTTTGGCGTTGGGTTATGCGATCGGGCGTTTAGGATGTCAGCTCTCTGGAGATGGCGATTATGGAATTGCGACGGAAAGCCTCTGGGGCATGTCTTACGCTACAGGAGTGATCCCCACGCCTCCCGGAGAACTAGCGCTGCCCACTCCGCTTTATGAATCTTCGATCTGCATGGGAATTTTGTATGTCCTGTTAAAGCTGGAGGTTCATCCTAAATGGCAGGTACCTTTTAAACGCTTTGGAGCCTATCTGGTGTTGATTGCGGCAGAAAGATTCGTAGTGGAGTTTTGGCGTATCAACCCGAAAGTGCTGGGCACTTTCTCAGAGGCTCAAGTGATCGCCGTCTTGTTGGTTCTTGTAGGCGGGTATCTGGTGTTTTCGCGGCGTCAGACAACTGTAACATCTTAAGCTTAAGATCGGCCTATGTCACAGCTCGTAGCCGGCGAGTCTCTAATCAGTGTGCTGGGCGTGGTGTATGTCCACAAAAAAACCTCAGACGGCGGGGATATTTATCTTACCAGCTTTGGTTTACCCCATGAAGAGCTTTTGGCGCTTGAGAATTGGTATGAGCCTAAGTGGTTTAAGGAGCGGCGTGAGCGGCTGTGCGGCACGAGTTCGGTTTATAAAGTGCCGACCAAACAGGTCTCGGGACGATCTTTGGAGTTGGTAGTTAAGAATTGCCGTGTAGGTGAAGATGTGCCATTTGAGACCCGCACTCTGATAGAATTCATTAACGCTGAGTTCAACAGTCCTTGGGAAGAGTTTGCCTTGGTAATGGAGATGCGCGAAGGTCGTTTCGGCTCTCCCTCGGTGCGCATCGCCACGCAGGAGCCACTGGCGATTTATGTCCCACCTGAGCGTATGCAGATCTGGCAAAGTGGACGTTCTCAATCCAAGATCAACCGCATTGTGGCACGTCATCCCGGAATTGATTTAGATATTTTGCGCCAGTACAAACTAATTTATGGATGGATAAAGGGTAAAAATGTTGTGCAGGTGCTTGAGGCCGTCGGCCAAAGCGGCGAGGACCTGAATCAAGCGCTCAAACCGCTATCTGAGAAGGCCATGTCCGACATGGAGCAGAAAGGTTTTGTGGTGGCGGATATGAAACCTGTGCACATTATTATCGGAGAGGAGGAGTTAAAGGTTGTAGAAAGTGCTGAAAACGGCCAGGCGGCCGCCGCCCTGTTAAATAATGCCGTGCAGCAGGGGAGGTTTTCAATCGTAGATTACGAGCTGCTGCTTAGAACTCCATCGTACGAAGAACAGGTATCTTTAACGCGTAGGCATTCGTATCATGAGGATCAGCGTGATCGTTTCTTGACGATGCCGTTGCCCGCGCATTTGCGGCACACCGAAGTGATGGGAGTGCCTTATGTTTTCGGTCACGCTGAAAGTACTGGGGGTAAGCTTTGGGTGGTGGGCGGAAACCCCAGGCTCTTTGATTATTTTTTGCCGGAACGTTGGCGGCGCACGCATGCCTGGAAGCTTTCCGAGCAAAGTGAGGTGTTTTATACTTTCACTAAGGACTATGTGCACATTGTTTGGAAGACTTCGCGGGTAGGGGAAGCTCCGGAGTGTGATGATGGTAGCGCCCGCAGTAGGGCCGTGCGTGAGTTAGGTTATAACAGCCCGTTTGAGGAGTTTGCCATCGCTCACGATCTTAGTAATAAGGGCATTCCTACCGTGTATATCCGCGCTATCTATGCGACCGGTTCAGTCAAGCTTGAGAGATCTGGAGATGCGCGGCGCTTCGAGTCACATGCATCTTGGGTGGGGCCGGATGGCGAGCTGATTCTGCGAGAGGACCGAAACTACATTACGATTCGTGGCTATTTTAACGGGCTTGATAGCTGGGTGGCCAAGCAGCGCGGGCACCTCTGTAGGCCGTTCGACCTCGAACAAGCTGTAGGCAAGCAAGTCTTGAAGCAGGGGGAGGCGCAGGAGATCTATGCTCATACCCTAAAGCGCTTGGAGCGAGCCGGTTACGACGGCTCGCTGCTTGAGCACAATGATATCTTAGTGGCGCTTCATCCGGAGGGTAACCTGCTCCAAGATGAAAACGGACGGATTCATGCCCGCATCTGCAACCTGGAGCTGATAAAGCGTAATTAGGTAACCGCTTACGTTCTAGCTATTGGCCAAGCGTTTGCCCGCCAAGCCAAGCACCAACAGCAGCGCGCAAAAATAAGTGGCCATGCCAACCGCTAAAACACTCTTAAATCCCCAAAACAGGGCGATAAACACCGCTAGGGCTGAGCCAACAACGGTCATATAACCGTTAATGCCCCAAGCCCAGGCGACCATCTTGCTGCGTGTCTCTTCGTTTTGGCTAATCTGCTTGATAAGCTGGAGCCCCAGCGGAAAAGGCATGCCCATGGCGAAACCCAACGGAAGCAGTAGCGCCGAGGCAGTTAGGACCCGGCCTATAAAGCTAAGGTGAAGAAAGGTTTGAAACACTATCGGTGCAAGCAAGATCTCGGTCAAGATCGCCGCCAGCACTATTGGCAGTACGAATTTAAGCGACCGCGCGGGGCGATCAATTAATCTCTGCGAGAAAGTACTGCCCAGTCCTGCGCCAAGTAGTAGCGCCACCAAGGTGGTTGTGATTGAGTAGGCAGGGTTCCCAAGGAAAAGCACATAGCGCTTCATTAGGCATATCTCTATAACGATAAAGCCAAACCCTAGACATGCAAAGTAACCTAAGATGTGCTTAAAGCCTGAATTCTTAACCGTGCTTCTAGCCCAAAGGCCGAGCGGGCAGAGCACAAACAGGAATGCTAAAAGCGCCGATTCGGCCAAAATAACTAGGTACGGAAAGTCTCCGTTGGGAATCATTCCCCAGATCTTCTTACTCTCTTTGGAGCGAAACTCGAAGGGAATATCCTTAGAGAGATTTTTACGTCCAAATTGCAGGTAGTGCTCCATAAATGGGCTGTTATCCGTAGCTGGGAACAAGTTTATACCAAGGGAGGTGTAGTACTCCTTCTGTTTGTCTTCAGGGGCGCTGATAACTCTGGAGTAAATACCTTGATGCCCTGGGTTGCTGGGGTCCCAGAGGGCGGTATATCGCTTGGGGCCAGGCAGGTTATTCATAAAAGCATAGACTTGCTCGATCTCACTCTTGGTCCAGGGACTTCGCTTCATGTAGAAGCCTTCGAAGTTTCTGCGCTCTCCCGGCATGATTAGTAGGTGAGAGGCGGGATTTTCCACCCCCAACTCTCGTAGAGCCGCCAGAGCCGTCATAGCCACCCGCAGTGTGGCACCTCGATGTAGCGCCAAGATTCCATTCGGGGTTAGTGCCTCAAAGAAGTCGCGGAAGGATTCTGTGGTAAGCAGGAAGGTCTCAGAGAGATTAAGCGCGCCTGACGCCATGGCTACCGGGGTGTAGTTGTTTACGAACTGGATGACGTCGTAGCTGCCTTTTGGCTGGCGGCGCAAAAAGGCGCGACCTTCATCATTAACAAAATTAACGCGCTCTTTCTTATAGAGATTGCCGATAAACTTTGAGAAGCGAGGTTTGTTTAGCAGTGAGACAATGGAAGGGTCAAGCTCCACTGCGTCTACGTGGCGCGCGCCGTGCGAGAGCGCAAAAAGTACCTCGAGGCCACCAGCAGGACCGATTACCATGACTTTAGGATCTTGTCCGGTCTTTAGTTCGTAAGCTGTGCCGATGCTTAACCAGCGTTTAGGCTTAAGCTTTTTGAGCTTACCGTCCCATGCATACATGCCTGATTCATTAGTGCCGCCATCGATCCAAATCTTACGGATATTATGTCTAAAAGTTGCAAAATCAACCCGCGATATAGTGCTCCAACGTGTAGCCAGGATCCCGCGTGGGCGATCAGCCGCGAATTTATAATCCCGTTTAGCGTTATGGAGCTGGATAGGAAAAATCTTTTCGTTCCAGTATGTGGCTGCTCCAAAAAGCAAGATGCATAGGGCCGCGGCAGCTTTCATCCAATTGCTCTGCTTGGCTGACAAAGTCAGGGCTGCGAGTGCAGCCAGCAGGGCGCTGGCCATAAGGGTGCCAACGCCTCCGAACCAGCCAATTACGGGAATAAGTAAGACTGAACCAACCGCCGAGCCGATAAGATCTGCGCCGTACAGTCTGGAGCTTCGTAGTGGATAGTCGTTTAGAATACGCGCAATGATCTGTCCTGCCACGAAAAATGGCAGTACGCACGCAATGTACCAAGCCGCCAAGTAGGGATAATTTAGCCAGTCGCTGTTGAAGTTCCAAATTTTAAGTGGCACGAGCGAGATCACGAAGTAAGTGCCCACCATGGCAAGCCCAAGGTACAAAGAGAGCTTGGCCAGTGAAGCGCGCTCGTTTGCAGGTTTTCGGGAAAGAGCTAAGTACACACCACTCAATCCAAAACCAAATAACGCCGACCCAACTACCATAAAGGCCATATGGCCCCAAAGTACCACGGCAAAGATGCGGGTAAGTGCCAATTGAAAGAGCAGGGTAGAGGAGGAGATCAGAAAGATACCCAGATAAATGTGCGGTGCGGGGAGTGCTCCCGTTTCTGATTCGGGCGAGTCTTTAAGATCCTCAACACCACCTGAACGGGGGGTCACTGTTTCGAGGGATACAGCTAAGTTGCCGTTTGTTCCGAAATTTTTTCCATTTACGACCTTGCGTTTGTTATGATTGATAAAACGAGCTTTTACTCAAGCGTATGAATGGGGAGTATCCTATGTCATCATCCGAGGTCAAGCAACCCGCTTTGGTAATTTGTATTGTAATAATTGAGTCAGGCCAGGCGCTTAAGGACCGGTAGTTAGACCTGCTTAAGGTAATGCAAGATCACTTTGATACCGTCTGTAAGAATCTCGTTTGGGGGCAGGCACGAGATCATAATGTGAGTGCCGTCACTGGTACCGTAAAAGTATCCTGGATGAATCAGCACTCCCGCTTCCAATAAGTTTAACGCCAGGAGTTCGTCATCTAGTTCGATTTTAAGGCGTGGATAGATGAATGTTCCAGCGGCTGGAGGTTTGATATCAAAGAGGCCGCTCTTATCAAGAAGAGCTTGAGCCTGCCGCACGTTAGCAGTAACCCGGGAAATCATAGTCTGGGTAAAGCTCAAGCCTTTCTCAAAGATTACAGGCAACATCGATTGCGTAAGCGAGCTTGCGCTAAGATAAGCATCGTTTAGGATCTCAAGCCGTTTGCCAAAGATTTTGTAGGCGGGATCGTTTAACGCAATCCAACCCAGTTTAAGGTCCGGCAGCGCAAACATTTTGGAGATGCCGTTTAGGTGGAACACCGGCGTATCGGGATAAAGAGCTCCAAGCGGTGGAGCGCTTGGAGTGTGGTGGGTAAACTCCGCAAAGACTTCATCGCTAATTAGGGGCAGCGTTAATTGCGCCAGCGTCTCCGAGCGCTCCGTAATTACCGCGCCGGTAGGATTATGGGGTGAGATAAGAAGCATCCCGCGGGTACGGGCATCTTTTTTGGTACATAGGGTGTCGTATTCAATCTGCCAATTCTTCTCTTCTATCAGCCGGTAGCTTTTTAACTCAATTTCGCTCTCAAGCGCGAAGGTGTCAAAGAGGGGGTAGCATGGGTCTGGGGCTAGGAGGTTGTCGCCTGAATCGCAGAGTAAAGAGAAAATCAGATGGTAAGCTTCGGAGGTTGAAGCGGTGATAAAGATCTGCTCTTCGTTTATTTCAAGGGAAGGGGTTCGTTTTGAGTAATAGGTCTTAATGGTGCGGCGCGCTTCGATTAGCCCGCGTGGATCGGGTTTGTAGCTGCGCTGGGAGAGATAATGTGTGGCGGCGGCGCTTAAGATCTCTTGCGGAAAGAGATAGCCGCACTTAGTGGGGTTTGCTTCAGTTAAGTCAATATAGCTTTTTCCCTTCGAGAGCATACGCAAGCGCGCGCTCTCAAGAGCATTTGGTTCAAGTGAAACGGTGGAAAGGAAGCCGGGCATTCTAAAGCGAGTGGATAAATTCTCTTACACCATCCACGAACATTTGGACAGCCAGGACGGTAAGAATTAGCCCCATTAAGCGCTCGATCGCCATGAGTCCGCGTTCCCCCATAAATTTGGCGATGCTTTGAGAGGAAGCTAATATGAGGGTCGAGAGGAGAGCCGCGGTGCAAACTGCCGCAGCCCATTTCATTGATTGTTCAGGCCAGCGAGATACCATCAGCAGTACCGTGGCGATGGCCGATGGCCCGGCGATTAGCGGAATAGCAAGAGGCACAATAAAGGGCTCTCCCTGTGGAGCATCGCCAAAGAGTCCTTTAGTTGATGGGAAGATCATGTGCAGCGCGATCATAAACAGAATAATTCCGCCTGCGATGCCAAGTGAGGTTTGAGAGATCTGAAGAAGCTCGAGCAAACTCTCTCCGCAAACTAGAAAAGTAAGAAGCACTAGCAGCGCGATTAAGCATTCTCGAATTACGACTCCTACCCGGCGTTTTGGATCAACCTGTCCGAGCGCCGCCAAAAAAAGAGGCACCGCGCCAAAGGGGTCAATTACCAAGAGCAGAAGGATTGTAGCGGAGATAAAGGTCATAGTGCCGGAGAGCATAGCGCAGCGCTCACGGAGGGGCAATTGTCTCTACCCCTTCATATATGAAAGGGTAGAGTTTTTAACCGTCTTCAAGTACGCGGGTAGTGACCATCAGCCGAGATTCGCCCGCCACCAGTACGGTGTAGGATTTTCCAGGCAGGAGTTCGTGAGTGTCACGGTAGAAGGGGGCGTTTTGGTATTCTTGCGCTACAATTTCAAGCGCGCCGCTTACAACAAAAGTGTAGGCGGAGGCCCCACCGAGGGGGAGATTTTGAGCAATGTTAGTTCCTCCGGCGCTGGCGCTTAGAGCCTTAAGGTCCTCGGCTCCATTTATCAGGCGCAGCGCACTGCTGTTAGGGGGGATTCCACCTGGCTCATCGGCTAGAAGTGTAGCTTTGAGTCCTGAGATGCCACGACTGCCGTAAATCAGAATGCTTTGTCTTGTGGGATGTCCGGCTGGGACCGCAAAGCTAAAAGTGCTGCCGCCAAGCGTGCTGGTTGCGGTTAGGATGTGTTCTCCTTTTGGCGTGGCGGCGTAGGAAGTGGGCAGGCCGAACCTGGCAAAGAGTACCGGCTGGTCGGGTCTGTCGGATATTGTGAGATTGAAGGGGGCGGAATCCAACGAGGCGTGAAGGATGCGCGCGCCCTGGCCTCCGCCCGAGCTCCCACTTCCTCCACCGCAGGCGGCTAGTTGCAGGCCAAGAGTGGCTATTAAGATCGTAGCAAGTAGGTGCTTGTTTGCGATTGAGCAAGAGTTCATATGCTTACTCCGTCTGATTAGATCTGATCAAAACTGTGCCTGGGGCCCAGCCAAGAGCTTGTTCGAGTTTTGCAGCGCCATCTGGTGCGAAAACGTCAATTCCTAGAAGTGCTGCGGCTGCTGTTTGCGCGATAAGGTCGTACCCCGCGGTGTTGGGGTGCAGTCCTTCGGGGATGCATAAAAGGTCACATTCGCCTGCTCCGCTGCAAACACTTCCCCAGGCCCGTTCCACGTCAGCTAGTGGCACCTGATTAGCAGCGGCAAGTGTGCGCACGATGTTGCTGAGATAGCTTAGTCCGGGGCGGCCGCGACTGCGATTGCAACAAGTTTGTGGCAGGGTAAGCATTAGGGGCTGCCTGCCCAGCGCCAGGATGATATTGATGGCTCGTTGATAATCACGTTCGGCGTTGCCAAGGTTGGCGTGTCCGAACACGTCGTTAGTGCCTTCCATAAAGCCTACAATGTCGGCGTTGGAAGATAAGACTAGACCCGGCAGACGGTAGAGCCCGCCGGCGGTGAGGTACTCCCCGCCTCGTCCGCCATTCATGGCAGGAATGCCTAGCCACGCTTCTAAGCGCGCGGAGTACCCCGTACCCGAATGGCCATCAGGCACCCGTGAGACGTGCTGTTTGGGTCGAATACCGTCGCCGTCTCCAAGGGTGATACTGTCTCCAAAAGAAACAAAAGAAACTTGCCCATCGCCGTTTAGGTCTTGCAGAAAGTTGTCTGCTTGCGCTGGCAGTGCAATCAGCATCGTAACGGCAAGTAAAGCGAGTAAAGGTAGTCGCGAGTGGTAAGTCATAAGTTAGATCCCTCCCTACGGCGCCCGTATAAACATTACTCAACTGATGCGAGCCATAAACAACAAGGTTCGCATCAGTTGGCATTGGTTCTATTACAAAATAGGTATTTTTACTACCCTACGCCCACGATATATGGGGAGACACTGTTCTGTGTGATTAAATCCTGACTTATAAGCGCCGCCATAGCGGCCGCTTGTTAGAATTTCCGCCGCAGGTTAGGATGACCATCCTGGTGAAAGTACTTATTTAGAGAGACACTGGGGATTATAGTGACTTGTCGAAAGGAAGATTAAACCATGGTTAAGAATGTACTAGCAGCTGTATTTACTATTTTTGCAGGAGTGATTGTGGGAGGAGAAGCAGGGGCCGAAGGAAAACTTAGCGTGACGTTGGAAACTAGTAAGGGTAATATCCAAATTGAGCTTTACGCCGATAAAACACCCAAAACTGTTGCCAATTTTGTAAACTTGGCTGAGCGTGGTTACTATAACGGGCTTAGCTTTCATCGCGTTATCCCCGACTTTATGATTCAAGGCGGGGATCCTACCGGCACCGGGAGTGGCGGACCGGGTTACCAGTTCGGAGATGAGATCGTGCCTTCTTTGAAACACGACGGGCCGGGAGTTCTCTCGATGGCCAACGCTGGGCCGGGCACAAACGGCAGTCAGTTCTTTATCACACACGTTGCCACTCCCTGGTTGGACGGCAAACACACCGTCTTTGGACGGGTGACAAGTGGCCAAGATGTTGTAAACAAGATTCAGCAGGGGGATAAGATTCTGAAAATCCAAGTGAAGGGCGACAGCGCTGAATTTCTAAAAAGCGTTTCAGAGGTGTCCGGCTGGAATACCATTTTGGATAAGAAATTCCCTCGCCAGTAGCGTCTTGGGAAAACAGCGGTGTTTTTTAGTAAGAGCTCTGGCTTTAGGGCTTGCTTTTGCGGCCCTAAAGCTACTCTCAGTTGCCTGTTCGGAGCACTCGGCGGGGCAGCTTGTATGGAGCGCCCTGCCTTGGCTGATTACCTTTGATCTTCTAGCTGCGGCTGGAGTAGCGAGTTTGGTTTTTGTTAGTCCAGGCCTGCACTCTTGCGTGGCGTATCTCTCCCTGATTTACTACGTTGCCGCGCTGCACTATCAGCGTTTTTTTGGCGATTTCTTTACCTGGCGCACCCTGGAGTTTACGTACGAAATGGGGGCGCTGCGCAGTTCGGTCGCGGAGATTTTGGATTGGAGGCTGCTTACAGCTCTGCCTCTGCTTATGCTGTTTTACGGCGTTACGGCGAGTAGGCCTCTAGCTAGCAGACGTGTCTGCGTGACCGTAGTAACGGTTTGGTTGGTTCTGGTGGTTGGTACCTGGCGCGCTCCGGATCTGCATTACTACCAGGTCTACCGCGCAAATCCTCTGACACGTTTGGCAGCAAGCACTGTGGAGGCTCTGCGCGCAGATCGGGTGGATCCAAGCTTAGCCGTGGCAAAACCCGGCAGCTTTGACGCTGACACAGTTTTTGAGCGCCA
>JAAYZI010000350.1 GCA_012514925.1 Deltaproteobacteria bacterium
CTGCGCGGGAAACGCCGTTAAGGTAAGGACGATGTATCCAGCGGCTAAGCCCCACCAAAAAGCCGCCATACGTCTCTCCCTACTGGGCGTGCCCTGCTCCACCCTCCGACTTCTTAGCCAAAGTAAACCCAACCCCGACAGCACAAAACAAAACACTAGCCACGCATGCCCTTGCAGCGCGCTCCCAGCGGCATAAATCCAATCGGCGGCGGAGTTTTCTTCCCACAGGTAGAGCTTATAATCGCTGGGGTAGTGACGCATCCGGGTAAAGATCGAGGTCATCAAGGTTTGGCCGATTAGCACCGTCCAAATATCGCTGATGCTTAGCAGAGAGCGATCCCCCCGATCCCCCTGCGCCGGAAGTAACATCATACGCAAGAGCTTATATATAAAAAAAATCGGAATCAGAACTACCGCGAATGTGCGCGTTGCAAGCGCCAACCCCCAAAAAATACCGGCACCGACCTTGGCCGACAGGGAGTTTCGTTCTACTGCGTACCAATAAGTAGAGATGGTCAACAACACTAGCACGGAGAACACGCCATCAAGATGCGCGATGCGACCGTACGCAACCTGCTGCACATCTAGCGCGGCAAGCATTCCACCGATAATCGCAGCCTGCCATCCTACGGCTAAATTTAGTAGTAGAAAAAGGATCGCCGGTGCAAGCGACGAGACCAGTGCGCAGGAGATTCTTGAAACGCGCAGCGCATCGATCTGCACATCTGCACCAGCCTCGGGACGAATCGCTCTCTTTATCAACTTGGCAGAAACTTGGCCGGTTGCCATCACTAACGCGGGCACAATCCCCGGATGCCATAGAAAAGAGGTCGCTTCGCTAAAATTACCAGCTTTAATAAGAGAAATAATCCGGCCGCTACGGCGCATCCAACTAAGCTCATCCGTTTGAGGGGCATCCCGACCGGTACCAGGCAGACGCACTGCCAAAGCAAGCACCCACAAGAGTAGCGCCCACAAAAAAACGGCCTTCCACGAAGCGCCTGTATCAGAGCGACACGCAAACATACTCCCCCCTGAAGCGCCGAAATATAGTCTAAGACGGCGAATTTTGGAAGAAGAGGAGGGATACGGAAAAAGGCGTTATCTAGGTTAGAACAACGGTTATTAACGGGTTTCGTTACGAAGCTAGCTATATTTTCACACCCGTTGACTCATAATTCGATGTTACCGAAGGCACCCTTGAATAGACGATTTCCCTTTCAACGTCTGGTACATCTCCGCCACTGCTGTAAACGGAGTGAGCGCGCGCTCAAAGACCCCCAGCGAATAAGCCACGGTTAAGCCGTAGTTAGTAATCGGAATCTTTGCAAGCTGACAGCGCCAAATCCGGGAGAGCATCTCTTTACGATTCCACATGCATGCACCGCAATGAATCACGAGTTTGTACTTACCTAGATCCTCCGGAAAATTATGCCCCTGAGTGTGCGTAAAACTTAACTTGCCGCCCACATACTCGGTCAACCAGCGCGGTATTTTAACGCGTCCAATATCATCTGCTATTGGATGATGCGCACAGGTTTCGGCGATCAGCACCTCGTCTCCCGGCCGCAGCGCATCTATGCTAAGTGCGCCCTTTACCATCTCAGCCAGGTCTCCCTTGAGCCTCGCAAACAGAATCGAAAATGAGGTCATGAGCACCTCTGGTGGAGTATCTGCCGCAACTTTAAGAAAAGCCTGAGAATCCGTGACCACCAACTTAGGCGCTACGCGCAAATTAGACAGAGCCGCTTTTAACTCCCGCTCCTTTACTACCAAGCAGTAAGCGTCATTATCCAACAAATTTCTAATGGTCTGCACCTGCGGCATAATTAAACGCCCGCGCGGAGCCCCCTTATCAATCGGCACCACCAACACCGCCAGCTCTCCTGCCCTCACAATATCAGAGAGCACATCTTGACTATCAAAAAACTCCGCGGGCGCATTGGCTAAGAGCGCCTGGCGAAAATCCGGAATGCCCCGGCCAGAAACAACCGAGCTCTCAACCACGCTGATCCCATCCGCGCTTAGACGCGCCACAGTATCGGCTGGCGCAGGAACTAAATCCGTCTTGTTAAAAACCACAACCACTCCAGTCTGGCGCTGGCGGAACTCCGTCAGTAGATCTTCCTCAAACCCACCCCAACCTTCTGTTCCGCAAACAATCACACCCAGGTCGGTGCGGTCCAAAACTGTTCTGGTCTTCTCAATGCGCAGCTCGCCCAAAGCACCTGCGTCATCAATACCCGCCGTGTCGATAAATAGCACCGGCCCAAGCGGAAGTAACTCCATAGGCTTTTCAACCGGATCAGTGGTGGTGCCGGGAACGTGCGAAACAATCGAAACTTCTTGATGAGTAACGGCATTAAGCAAGCTGGACTTGCCGGTGTTTCTACGGCCGAAAATGCCGATATGTAAACGCAGCCCCCGCGGCGTTGAGGCTTTCATAGCTCGGTCCCTCTTAGTCGCTGCACCGTCTCAACACCAACAAGTTTTCCTGCGCACTAGGTATCCTCTCAGCTTTTTTAAAGCTGATATACACCTCACACGAAAACATCTCTCTCATCCTCACAAATACGCTTTATCATACTCTGTACAAGCCCACGTGCGGGTGCTTCCATTTGCTCTAAGGTCTTGGAGATTAGTTTCTCACCGACGGCACGCGTTTCGGGCGAAGCGTAATCAATCAAAAATTCCTGAAAAGTTGAGAGCGCGTTCGGGTCGCAGTGCTTTTTGATTTCTCCCGGCTTAGCTAGATCCATAAAGTCCCGGCCGGTGCGGCCAAGCCTGTAACAAGCAGTGCAAAAAGAGGGGATATACCCAAGTTCAGCCACGTCCCGCACCACTTCATCCAAATCGCGGTGGTCCCCCAAGGAGAACTGACTTTCATAATCGTTCTGTCGAGCATAACCACCAGGGTTAGTGCGGCTGCCTGCCGAGATCTGCGAGACTCCCAAAGCGAAGGTTTCACGTCGCATTGCCGGCGTTTCACGAGTCGACATAATAATCCCGGTATACGGCACCGTCAGCCTCAAGATCGCCACCAGTTTTTTAAAGTCCGTGTCATTAACCGGGAAAGGAGGATGAGCCGCTATGTCTGAGCCACTCGCCGGCTCAAGGCGTGGCACGCTGATGGTGTGCGGCCCAACCCCAAAGCGCTGTTCAAGCCAGCGGATGTGCTGCATCAGCGCCAAGATCTCAAAGCGCCAGTCCGCAAGACCAAACAGCACTCCTATCCCAACATCATCAATGCCTGCCGTCATCGCACGGTCCATAGCGTTTATACGCCACTCGTAATCAACTTTGCGGCCGGCACGGTGCATCTCAGCATAAACCTTAGCATCATAAGTTTCTTGAAAGAGCTGGTAGGTCCCAATACCCGCTTGCTTCAATTGCGCAAACTCATCTGTAGTTAGAGGAGCGATATTGGCGTTAACACGGCGAATCTCTCCACGACCCTGCTTGGTGCGGTAAACGGTCTCAATCGATTTTAAAATATAATCGAAACCCTCGACTGGATAAGATTCTCCCGCCACCAGCAACATGCGCTTATGTCCTTGCTCGATCAAGGCTCTCGTCTCGTCTGCAATCTCCTCCTGGTTAAGAGCCTTGCGGCGCACTTCCTTGTTGCTAGCGCGAAAGGCGCAGTACAAACACTCATTGGCGCAAAGGTTTGAGATATAGAGCGGCGCAAAGAGCACCAAACGTCGGCCGTAAATAGTCTCTTTTAGCCAGCGCGCAGTGTCATAAAGTTCCTCCAAAAGCTCCGGGTCCTCAAGCGCTGCCAACACGCATACATCTTCCGGGTCAAGCCCCTGAAGCTGCCGCGCCTTTGCCAGCACCTCTCTAACGGCAACGGCGTCCGGCGCGCACGAAGTTAGCGTATTTTCAATCTGAGCCCTATTTATGACCAATTTATCGTTCATGTTTCCTCCAAAATTCCAGCCTGCGGCCCGCGCAGCACTACTCTAAAGGTGGA
This sequence comes from Deltaproteobacteria bacterium, assembly GCA_012514925.1. GTDB lineage: Bacteria > Bdellovibrionota_C > UBA2361 > UBA2361 > JAAYZI01 > JAAYZI01. The sequence goes on from JAAYZI010000350.1 coordinate 3,977, forward strand.
ACCCTGATCGGGCACACTCTCAACCTTCACCTCGCCGCCGTAGAGCGCCACCAATTTTTTTATAATTGACAGGCCCAGACCACTTCCTAAAATGTTCTTAGTCTTATCGTTCTTTATGCGTGTGAACTCTCCGAAAAGCTTCTTAAGCTCAGCTTCGTTCATGCCAATCCCGGTATCACTCACAACGATCAGTACCCCACCCTCATGTGCGCTCAAACTAAGATCCACACACCCGTTATCGCGGTTGTACTTGACCGCGTTTGAAACCAAATTGTTGAGGATCATCTCAATTTCACCGCGATCAGCGCGAAACGGCAACTTAGCGGGGGCTTGTAAATTTAAAGCAATACCACGGCTTGCCGCCTGAAGTTCAACTAGCTCCAAAGAGCTAACTGCCACCTCCGTTAAATCCAGATCTACGATCTCTCTGATTTTTACATCCGACTCGATTTTAATCATCTCCAAAAGATCGGTAGTCAACTTTTGCATCTGCTTAAGCCTAAGCTGACTGCGCTCGATCACTTCGCCGTACCGCTTAAGATCCTCTCCCAAAGCGCGGCCGCTAAGCATATCGATATAGTTTGAAACCGCGTCAAGTGGAGCTTTAAGCTCATGCACCAACAACCAGATAAAGCCAAAGCGGATGCGCTTTTTCTCTTTGGCACGGCGCGACTGCAAAACCTGTGTGCAAGCCTTGCGGATTACGTCTTTTAATTCTTGAGGCGTAAAGGGCTTAGGCAAGAAGTCATAAGAGCCATGCCTCATAGCCTTCACCGCAGTTTCAATTGAAGCGTTGGCGGTGGTCATAATTGTAAGCATATTAGCGGCGCTTTCGGGTAAACGCTTAAGCACCTCAATCCCGCTTAGGCCCGGCAACGTATGGTCCAGGAGTAAAATATCTGGGGCAGCGGCCTTTATTTTCTGCAGCGCTTCCTCTCCGGAGTGAACTTGTTCGACCTTTAGTCCTATCTCCTTCGGCTGATTTCCCTCAACCGAAGGCTCCCCATCCATTTTAGCGACAACAAATTTATAGGTGCTCAACACCTGCTCTACGCTGGCGCACATCCCCGGCTCGCCATCCACCACCATTACCCGCAAGGTTACCATAAACCTTCGACGGTTTAAGTTTTCTGTGCTAAAAGACGCTCAATTTCGGCCAAAAGTTGCTCAAAACGCACAGGTTTTGCCATCAAAGTATCGGCTTTAATCCACGCGCGCTCCTCAGCGGTGGCTGCCTCAAATTCAATCCTTACCTTAGCTGCCACCCCGGTCACTATAATGATCGGCAAATTCGGCCAGTGCTTCTTTATGAAATAGCACAGCCCAAACCCCGAATCCTCCTCCTCCAGCATCAGATCCACCACTACCAAATCCGGCTGCTCCCTTTCTAAAAATTCACGCGCCGCAGCTTCACTCTCGCTTTCTACAACGCTGTAACCTTCAGCCTCGAGCTGTAGCCTATTTTGCAACCTAAAATCATAGTCATCATCAACCAACAAGATTTTAGCGGTCTGCGGAGTTTCTCTGTCACTCATGCTTCTTCAGCTCCTTTACGCGGTAAAATAATGGTAAAACTTTGTAGCACCATACTGCTTGATTGATGATAATAAATGCATCTCCAGTTTACAGTTTCAATTTAAACCCGCGACACCTAATAAGTTATATTACATCGCTGCGTTTGTGATAATGCGTGTGTAAAAGAGCATGGCTCTTTTCTCCCAACGGCTCTCCCAAAAACTCGCGATAGATGCGCTGCACCGCCTCATTACTGTGGCTGGTTCGCAGATTGCTTTCGCGGTCTAGCTTGTAAAGCCCTTGCATACGAGCGCGTACTGCTTCAGTATCGTGATGTAACGGTTGTCCTCCTCCCGCAATGCAGCCACCCGGGCAACTCATGACTTCGACAAAATGAAGACCGGACCTTCCATTTTGAATCTCCTGCATTAACTTGTGGGCGTTACCTAGGCCACTCACCACGGCCACTCCGACCTTTAGGTCCCCTATTTCCAACTCTAATTCTTTACGTCCGTCAAGGCCACGCACCGCTGGAATGGCAGCCAACTCCAGCTCCGTCCCGGTCAACAGTTTGTAAGCCGTACGCAGCGCCGCCTCCATCACGCCGCCACTTGCGCCAAAGATCTTACCGGCGGTGGTACGTTCGCCGAAAGGAGTGTCAGCGGTATCGCTTGGAAGATCTTTCAAATCGAGCCCGTGCTTTCTAATCAGCCGCACCAACTCGCGTGTGGTCATAACCGCATCCACATCCGAAACGCCACCGGGAGCCATCTCCGGACGATTGGCTTCAAACTTTTTGGCGGTACAAGGCATAATGCTGACAGAGAAGATCTGCCTTGGATCGAGTCCTTCACGCTCTGCAAAATAGCTTTTGATTAAAGCGCCCATCATCTGCTGAGGGCTCTTACAGCTTGAAAGGTTCGGCACCAAATCCGGGTAGAACTGCTCTACGAACTTAATCCAACCGGGGGAGCAACTGGTCATCATCGGCAGACGCCCACCAGTCTTAACACGATGTACCAGCTCCGAAGCCTCCTCCATAATAGTCAAGTCAGCGCTGAAACTTGTATCAAAGACGCGGTCAAAGCCTAGGCGCCTAAGCGCCGTCACCAAAGCCCCCGCCACATCACTGCCAGCCTTCATGCCGAACTCTTCCCCAAGTGTGACTGATATCGACGGAGCATGCTGCACCACCACAACCTTCTTGGGATCAGCGATGGCGTCCATAATCTCTTTGGCGTAACTCTGCTCGTGCAGCGCACCAGTGGGACAAACCACCACACACTGCCCGCAATTAATGCAGGTGCTCATGTTGAGCCCTTGCCTAAAGGCAGTGTCGATTACCGTTTTCGAGCCGCGCCCGACAAAATCAATCGCCGCCACACCCTGCACCTCTTCACACACCCGCACGCACTTCCCACAGAGAATGCACTTCTCTGGATCGCGCACCAAGGAGGGGCTGCTGCTATCAAGCTGCTGTCTGGTACGTTCCCCAGCGTAGCGTCTTTCCCGTACGCCGAGATCTTCTGCCAAATTTTGAAGCTCGCAGCTACCGTTGCGCACACAGTAGAGGCAGTCATCGGGATGATTCGCGAGCAAAAGTTCGATGATGGTTTTACGAGCCTGCACAGCGCGGTTACTGTGCGTCTTTACCTTAAGACTCGACGTTACCGGAAAGGCACAGCTCGGCACCAAGCCTCGCGCTCCTTCAATCTCAACTACACACATGCGGCAGGCTCCGGTAGGCAGCAGACCTTCCATACGGCAAAGCGTCGGCACCTGAATTCCGGCGCGCTGCAGCGCTGCTAACAACATCTCCCCTGGCCGCGCCTCAACCTCGCGTCCGTTGACTTCAATTATAATCTGAGATTGATCAGTCATAGCAAACCTTTTATCAATTTTTAGAAATCGCCCCAAAACGGCAGGCCTCCATACACGCCCCACAGTGCACGCATTTATCGGAGACAATGTAATGCGGACTCTTAGCCGCTCCCATAATCGCATCAGCCGGACATTTACGCGCGCACAATCGGCAACCAATGCATTTTTCTGCGTCGATTGTGAACTCAATTAGATCCTGACAAACGTGCGCTGGGCAGCGACGCTCAAAAACGTGGGCCTCGTATTCTTCACGGAAAAATTTAAGTGTGCTCAAAATCGGATTAGGAGCGGTCTGCCCTAATCCGCAAAGACTAGTATCGCGGATGACCTCAGCCAAACGATTTAAATACATAACACTGTGAAAGCGCTCTAAAGCAGCATGGCCGGTTTCTCCAGACCGTCCACTGGTAATGCGCTTCAACGTCTCAAGCATGCGCCTAGTGCCTTCCCGGCAAGGAATGCATTTGCCGCAACTTTCGCGCTGGATAAAGTCCATAAAGAACTTGGCTACATCTACCATACATGTGTCTTCATCCATTACCACCAAACCGCCCGAACCCATCATGGCGCCCACGGTTTTTAAGGACTCATAATCGACATCAATGTCTAGATGTTCTTGCGGTATGCAGCCTCCAGAGGGGCCGCCGATTTGCACGGCCTTATAGCGTTTGCCGCGCGGGATTCCTCCGCCTATATCAAAAACTATACTGCGCATGCTGGTGCCCATAACCACTTCCACCAAACCAGTGCGTTCGACTTTGCCGGAGAGCGCAAACACCTTGGTGCCCTTGCTGGAAGCAGTACCGCTGCTGGCGAACCACTCCGGACCCTTGGATACCAATGAGTGCAAATTGGCCAGGGTTTCAACGTTGTTAATCACCGTGGGCTTGCCAAAAAGCCCGCTTACCGCAGGGAAAGGGGGACGCGGGCGGGGCATGCCGCGCTTACCTTCAATACTGTTAATCAGCGCAGTTTCCTCTCCGCACACAAATGCGCCTGCGCCCTTCTTTATCTTGATGCCTAAACTAAAACCGCTGTCCAAGATGTTCGCGCCAAGCAGGCCGTAGCTTTCGGCCTGGGCGATAGCTCGATACAAGCGCTCTATCGCAAGCGGATACTCAGCACGGATGTAAATGTAAGCGCTACTGGCACCGATGGCATAAGCCGCTAAGGCCACTCCTTCTAGAAGGCGGTGTGGATCACCTTCAATCACGGCGCGATCCATAAATGCACCTGGGTCCCCCTCATCGGCGTTGCACACCAGATACTTCTGATCGCTTGCAGTTTGCAAAGCAAACTTCCATTTTTTACCGGTCGAAAAACCGCCTCCGCCACGGCCACGCAACCCGCTTCGCTCAACTAAATCGCAAAGCTCAAGCGGAGTCATACTTTTTAACGCCTTCCCAAGCGCGGCATAACCGCCATGCGCCATGTACTCCTCGATACTGGAGGGGTCAATCACGCCGCAATTGGCCAAAACCCAGCGTGTCTGGGGCTTAAAAAACGGATGTTCATGCAAGAACGGCAGCCCTTGCCAAGGCTCGTGCTTTTGTCCGTTAAATTGGCCAAGCACCAGATCTTGCGGCACGGCACCGCCGAACACACCATCAAGCACCTGCGCGACTTTATCAGCGGTCACGGAGTGAAAGGAGAGCCGATTTTTCCCCGGGAGCTGTACATCTACCAGCGGTTCGGCTGAGCACAGCCCGATGCAACCCACTTCAACCAGATCGGCCTCAATCTGCTTATCTGTCAGATACTGCTTAATGGCAGAGATACTCTTGCCGGCACCTGCTCCTAATCCGCACGTCCCAGCGCCGATAAATATAACCGGTCGGGAGATGGTTTCACGCCGCAGGCGCGCCGCCCGCGCTTGTATAGCTTCATGGCAAGCGCTGCTTTCATGGCAGAGTGGCCCATCCTGCCAACAACTCAAAAGATCCGGGCAAGGCTTATCTTCAACATTATGCCAGCAGGCGTTGCAACAGCAATCTTCGACGGTATTTGCTTTTTTCGTCACGGTCATCTCCTAAGCTTCTCTATCCCTATACTCTTTAATCAACGCTCTCACGCTGTCGGAAGTCATCTTCGCAAAAAACTCTCCGTTCACGCATATAACTGGAGCTAAACCGCAAGCCCCAATGCAAGCCACCACTTCCAAACTGAAAAGTCCGTCGCGGGTAGTTTGGCCATCTTCAATCTTCAGTTCGCGCTTGATCGCGTCAAATAACGCTGCTGAGCCTTTGACATGACAGGCCGTGCCACGGCAAACCTGCACGTGGTACTTGCCGCGCGCCTCAAAACGGAATTGATTATAAAAAGTTGCTACGCCATAAATTTTGCTGGGAGGGAGCCCTAAATGCATTCCGATCTTGACCACAGCCTCGCGCGAAATAAATCCCTGAGACTCCTGCACCTCCTGCAGAATCGGAATGAGCGAATCCCGGCCAGCACCGCCATAACGCTCCAATACTCCCTCAATCGCCGTCTCATTCATAATTTAACCTCTTTCAATTATCAGCCCGCAGTTCGGGCCTTCTTTCTCCGCGAGAAGAAGGCTACCTTTTCTAAAGACATGGTCACATCTACATTTTCAACATAAATACCCGGTGGAGTATGTAGCGCCACCGGAGCAAAGTTTAAAATACCCACTACTCCAGCATCTACCAAACGGCGCGCCACTTGCTCCGCCTCGCTAGCTGGCACCGCCAAAATCGCAACTCGGATACCTTGCGCCTCGATCTCCCGATCAAGCTCAGAGAGGTCAAACGAGCGACAGCCATTTATGACCCTTCCGATTTTTTGTGGGTCAACATCAAAAGCAGCCTTAATCGAAAGGTTCGGTCGGCGTCCCACAAAGTAAGCCAAAAGAGAGCGACCGATGTTGCCAATCCCTACCAAAGCCACCGGCTGCCCACCCGGCTCATCTAAAAAAGAGGTCAGCGCCGAGATCAACTGCGCCACGCCGTACCCCCGCCGTGGCGTTCCTTCGTACCCCACGACCATAAGATCCCTGCGCACCTGCGCCGCAGTCGCTCCCGCTCTAAGCGCGAGAGCATGAGAGTGCACATGCTTTACGCCGTCATCTGCAATCTCATTTAATATGCGCCGGTAGAGAGTCAGCCGCCCAACTGTGCGATCAGAAGGTGCCCTTTTCGACTTATTCGCTCGCATGTTTTAGTAGTCAGCGCTGCTTTCGTTACCAGCATCACGCTGTGAATCATTTCACAATTAGACTCTAACTCCGGATTCCCATATCGTCAATTACTCAAAATAGGATTAGCGAAACATGACCGCTTAAAGATTTTTGCCTTAACTTTAATGATATTACGGAGTTATCTTTACTTTCCCTGGAGAAAGTAAATAATAATGATAACAATTCACGCGGGGATTTGATTACGTAATTTTTGTTTTAAGCCTCTCGGCGGTGGCGCGGAATTAATTCCACTTTCCCTGGAGAAAGTAGTATTCATGCAAGCGGTTACTAATAATGACCATCCACTTTCACTTGCGGCTCCGGCTTCTACCGGAACGTCCACCAGATCTGCCGCCACCGCCTTTACGCCGCCCTCCCCGACTTGGCCGAGGTGTGCTTTGTTTGGCACCTGAAGCCAGTTCTTCCTCCAGGCTGCTGGTCTCGGCCTCCAAGCTCTGCAGCACGAAACTGCGCTGTAGCTTCCCGACCATCTCCACGGTTTCATCCTCTGGATCTTCTACCCCAAAGACTTCCTTTATAAACTTGCGCGCTACCAAAAGATCCCGCGCGGTGAGAGCAGATTCATTGACTTTTATAAGCTCATATAAGTGCGCCAGTCTCGCCTCTGAAACTTCTTCATCTGTCGGTAGCGGAAGCTCCTGGATATTCACCTCCAAAGTCTTTGAGACCTTATGGAACGCCAAAAAATCCTGCGGGCCGACTAAACTTAAAGCCATGCCACATCGCCCTGCCCGGCCGGTGCGCCCGGTGCGATGTACGTACATCTCCGGCTCTTCGTGCAACGCAAAGTTTATGACCAGCTCGATCTGTTCAATGTCTAAACCACGCGCCGCTATATCGGTTGCAACCAGGAAGCGCAAATCCTGGCTCCGGATCCGATCCATAATCTGCTCACGCTGTTTTTGAGAAAGATCTGAATTCAGGCGCCGCGCATCATATCCGCGCCGACGCAGAAAAACCTCAACCAGCTCCGTATCCGACTTGGTGTTACAAAAAATGATGCAGGAGCGCGGACGCCGGGTCTCAATCAGATCACAAAGCGCTTCGGGTTTATCAGTAGCCCCACTTCCCACCTTACACTGGTAATGCTTGATCGGCGGCATGTCTTTACCGGCCCGATCTACAAAAATATTTTCAGGCTTGTTCAAAAAGCTCTGGGCCACCATCGTTACCCGCGGTGAAATCGTGGCGCTTACAAAAAGTCCCTGACGTTTAGCAGGCAGACGCGCCAAAATCGCCCGCACATCTTCAAAGAAACCCATTGAAAACATCTCATCCACTTCGTCCAAAACACAGAAGCGGCAGCTCTTAAGGGAGATAATGCGCTGACGCAAGCAATCCAACAGCCGCCCAGGAGTGCCAACAATTATCCGGGCATCCTGATCAAGCTCGCGACGCTGTTCCTTTATGGGAACACCACCAATTAACGCTACGGGGTGAACATCTAAACTGACGAGACTAAGCACTGAAGTAACTTGCTGGGCCAACTCCCGCGTCGGCACCAAGATCAGAGCATACGGACTGGTAAACGAAATGCTGCCCCGGTCTCTATGCAGCTTTGTCAGCAGCGGTAAAAGATAAGCCAAAGTTTTACCACTTCCGGTCTGGGCTTGGATTAAAAGGTCTTTCCCCTCTAGGGCAGGCGGGATCGCCGCGGCTTGAACCGGCAGGAGTTCAATGAAATTACTCTGGGAAAGTTTCTCCAAAACCTCTGGCGGTAGGTCAAGATCACTAAAGCACCTTGGCTGCAAAACCTGTTCAACATTTTCTACTATATTTTCTTCCACCTTATTTCTTTGTTCCTGAATATTTAAAAACGGCATATTATTACCACTTCGTAACTGAAAAAGGGACTGCTGAACATTTTGA
>JAAYZI010000351.1 GCA_012514925.1 Deltaproteobacteria bacterium
GTTTGGATTGCTACTGAAAACCAGCTCGCCAATCCCGGCCAATTTCCTATGCGACGTCACCGGAGGTCCTTCCACCATCTCAACATTTTCCGTAGTCTCTAGTCTTTTCTAAAAACAGAGGCTTGTACCCCCTTAAACGAGTGCTGTAATCCCAAAAGATTCTCAGAATGGCCGATAAAGAGGTAACCCCCGCGCCTTAGTAAGCTATAAAAGGCGTTGATTACCTTCTCCCGTAGTGGGGCGTCGAAGTAAATCATGACATTCCTGCAGAAAATATAATCAAAGGGTCCCCTTACAGGATATGGAAACTTAGAGAGATTGAGCCTTTTGAATAAAATCAGTTCCCGCAGCTGTGCTGTGGCCTGGAAGTACTTTTCTTTGCCTGTGGCTTCCCTGTCAAAATATTTCTGACGCAACAATTTAGGGATGTTTTCTACTTGTTTCTCGGTATAGCGGCCCATTACCGCCCGATCTAAAACCTTAGTGCAAATATCCGTGGCCAGCATGCGAAAAGGGGTGCGGCGCAGATTTAAGCTTTCGCAAGCTGTCATCGCCAAGGTGTAAGGTTCTTCTCCGCTTGAAGCCGCTGCGCACCACAGTTTGATTTCCCGTCCTTTGGATGAGTCCTTTTTAAACAGTTCTGTTAGAAGTTCAAAGTGCTGCTTTTCGCGGTAGAAATAGGTGGTGTTGGTCGAGATGGCATCGATAAATTTGACAAATTCCTCTGGATCCTTCTCCTCTTCGATAATGCGCAGGTACTCCTGCTGAGATTTAATGCCTAAGGCTCGCTGGCGTTTGCTGATGCGGTTTACGACTAAGGGAATTTTATCCTTGCTAAGCGAGATGCCGCATGCTTCGTAAATAATGTAGCGAAGGCGATCAAAATCTTTTCGCTGCATCTGTTCATTTCGTCCCATTTAAAATCCTCTGTGGGTCAGAAATCTTCTTTTTTTTTTAAAAAGATTAGTGCACAACTGTCATGCGATCCTCGGAGTCCGGGAGACGTACCGGTCTGCAGCTGGTTTCTGGGCTACGGGCCAACGCCACTAAGCTTTGTACATCCAAAATTAAGCCTACATAACCGTCTGGCATAATCGCGCAACCGGCTAACCCTTTAGTGTCCTGGAAGATTGAGCCGAGACTCTTGATCACAGCCGAGTGTTTCCCTACTACATCGTCAACCATAATCGCCACTTGTTCACCGGCACCTTCAACTACCACCATGATCGCTTCGGTAGGATCTGAAAACTTGGGTTTTACCTCGAAAAGGTGAGAGAGCCTGAAGATCGGCAGAAACTTTCCGCGAAATTCCAAGATCTCACTGCGATCCAGTGAGGTTGTGATCATCTCTCTGCTTGGTTTCAAAAACTCTACAATAGAGAGAGTAGGTATGATGAAACGTTCCCTGCCGAGGGCGGTTTCTATACCGTCCATAATCGCTAGGGTAAGGGGCAGCTCAATCGTTAAGGTCGTGCCCTTGCCTATTTCGGAATCAATCAGTACGCGTCCACGCATGCTTTCGATGTTGCGTCGCACTACATCCATGCCCACCCCCCGGCCGGAAACATCCGTCACAGTTGCTGCGGTTGAGAATCCAGGCGCAAAGATTAGGTACCAAAGCTCTTGTTTAGTTAAATTCTGATCTGCTGTAATGATGCCCTTTTCTATGGCTTTCGTGCGGATTTTTTCGTGGTCCAGGCCGCGACCGTCATCTGTGATTTGGATATGAACCGTTCCAGCTTTATGAAAGGCACGCAGCCTAATGGTCCCCTCTTTTGGTTTCCCACAAGCCGTGCGTTCTTCTGGGGATTCGACGCCGTGATCCAACGAATTTCGCACCATATGCATGAGTGGGTCCGAAATTTTATCAATGACGGTGCGGTCTAGCTCGGTATCCTCGCCTTCCATTTTAAAATTGATGTTCTTGCCGATCTTTCGGCTCAGATCCCAAACTAGTCGTGCCATTTTCTGGAAGACTCCCTTGACCGGAACAAGCCGCATCGACATGGCGATATACTGCACCTCCCGCAGGATCTGATCGAGCTGATGGGTGTTCTTCATGACGACTTCATTGTCGCTCAGGTACGTCTTGCAATTTTGAGTGAGCATTGAAGCTGAGATTACCAATTCTCCGACGTAGTCAATGAGCTGATCCAACCGCCCGGACTCGACTTTGAGAAATGTCTTTACATCCATTTTCTCATTGCGCTGAGGCGTGGCCGGGGAAGCGTCTGCGGCCGGAGCAGGAGCCGCGGCCGAGGGTGCCGACGCTTTCTTAGCGTCAGGTGTAGCCGACTGTGATTTCTGCTCACTGGCAGATTTTTGGGGCGGATTAGACCCCTTAAAATCGAGCTGTTGATATTGGTTTTGAAGCCTTTCCAAGTAAGCTGCGGTTTTTGGAGTTCGCTTTACGGGTTCCCCACTTTTCATACATGCGCGGGCCGTGGCAAAGAGATCTTTTTGAAGGTCAAGATAGGCCAAGAGGAGCTCGGCTAACTCTTGAGTAAACGGGACGCGGCCGTTTCGAACTTGGTCCAAGAGCGTTTCGGTTAGGTGGGATGACTCTGTCATCTCCTTCAGGCCGAAGTAGGCTGACCCCCCTTTAACCGAGTGAATGGCTCGGAAGAACGCCGCTATATCGTCTGCGTTACAGCTATCGTGGCGATCAAGCAGAGCTTCTTCGACTCCGTTTAGGTGGTCTTCGGCTTCAACAAAAAACTCGCCTAGCACCTCATCTTCACCAGTAAGCATGTAGGTTTCTGCGGGTTCAGGGGTTGCTTTAGGGTCTTGCGCTTTTTGAGCAGGCTTTTTTTCAACGGTAGCTTTAATGCTATCAAGAAAGTCGTGAGAAAGCTGTGTGGGGGCCACGGATTTTGAACATGCCTGCATACACGAGAGCAGCCACTCTTTGTAAGCTAGCAGCTGGTCAACTATGGCCAGTGCGCCGCGCTCGAGTACGAGGTCTTCCATGTAATGGGTGGCCTCTGCGATACCGCTCAGCCCTACGGTTCCGGCCTCGCCTTTAACATTGTGCAAGTATCCTTTAAGAAAGAGGTCTAGCTCTGGGTTTCTGCCATCCCGCTTTTCGCCGGAGCCTGCTGCCTGCAGCAGTTCAGATTCGAATTCATCAAGGCGGCTGGTGTGCACATTGATAAATTCCACCAACAGTTCAGCATCGAAGTCTGGGGATAAGTCCTTACCCCAGCCGGTTCCGGCCGTGGCAGTTTCTTTGGAAGTGTCGGCACCTGGAAACTTAACGCTTTTGGGGTCTCTAATGTAGCTCTGTAATGTCGTTGCGAAAGCCTGTAAGGCGTGAAAAAGGGCCTTGCGATCCTCGGTTTTGCCTAGTTCTAAAATATCGTTTGTTGCTTTTGCCAGCGCTTCATGTTCCTTTGATTCCTTCACTAGCTCGTAGATTGCAGAGCAACTTTCCAGCGTCATCTGAAAGCCCGGCTCATCGGCTTCGTGTAACATAGCCGCTAATAAGGACAACTCTTCAATTAAGTTTTCAAGTTTTTCGTGCATAGTGAACTCTTCTTCCCTAGAGCAAATCCGTACTGCTTCTTTCGGCGAGACCGGCGAAAAACATTACCCGTACTATTTGCGGGGATAACCTCCTGAGAGTACAGGAGAAAAGTTATTAAGACGGTAACCCTGAGTTATCCGGGTTAACCACGTTGGCGGATAATCCGCGCGGGAATACCGGCTACAACGGCGTAAGGGGGGACGTCCTCTCTTACAAGGGCGTGGGCTCCAACAACAGCGTGCGCGCCGATGCTGACGCCATCCAAGATTACGGCGTGAGTGCCGATCCAGGCATGTTCTCCGATTTTGACGCCACGGCTACCAGACACTGGCTGTTCGATCATGGGAGAGGTTGTGTCGTCTAAGGAATGGTTGGCACAACCGATATAGCAATAGGCAGCGATCAGAGTGCTCTCGCCGATTTCGATGCCGCTAAAAGTTGCAATGCGACAGTAAGAGGAGATATTAACGGCGCGCCCTAGGGTGATCATTGCGCCCCTAGTTGTGATAATCGTACCCCGTCCCACCAAGGCGTGATCACCGATCTCTATACCGCACGGATTGTTAAGCCCTGCAATCTCGCGGACATCAATCACAGCGGCATCATCAATAAACACCCCCTTCCCGATAGAAACTTGCTTGGGGCGGCGAATGGTGACGCCCCGTCCGACGATTGATTTAGCGCCGAAGCCTCTACAAAAAAAAGGAAGTGTCGCGGAGCGAAAGCCGATGCCCAAACTCGAACCTAGTGAGGACAGCAGCAGATTGTACAATTCAAAGCAAAAAAATTTAATCCAACCGCACTCTCCCATCGTCAAGGCTTTATACAACGCTAAGCGGGAAGTTCCCGGCGTGGCGAGTTGGTGTTGTTGGGGACTCATTGGCAGCGGCTGTTTCGGATCCTGATTCATTTGCACATAACCGTTCACGTATGGAATTGATTACACAAAATCCACAAATATTGAAGCTTGTCCCCCTAGAGGGGACAAGCCCCTCTAGGGGGACAAGCCCCCCTCTATACAGGTCCCCTCTGAGGATAATTCAGAGGATAATTCTTATCAGTACCATTTTTAACCTCTTGAATATCTTAAAATAAAATATTTATGGTATGTTCAGTGAGTTAGCTTAATAAATAGTGCTGTTAAAGATTATCTGTAATACTCTTCAATCGTTATATGTCGAGTACTAGAAAAACGAGAAATAGCGTTTCGGCTGGTCTTCCAGCAGAGGTTCTTTTTGCCTGTGAGCGGCACAACGTGCGTCTTGAGCTCTTTGGCGAGCAGGATCGTAACCTCAAGCTACTGGAACGAGAGTTAGACCTTGAGATCAAGTCTTCTGGCGAGGGTGCTCTGTTAAAGGGGCAAGATAGTGAGGTTGAACTGGCGTACGACTTGCTCACACAGCTTGGGGAGCTTGTGGAGCAGGGGAACCATCTGTTTCCAGGAGATGTGGAGCGGTCACTCAAGCAGTTGGCAAAAAATCGACATCTCCGTTTAGAAGAGTTCTTCCGAGATCATGTTGTGATTTCTGGCAGGAAACACAGCATCGTGCCGAAGACTCCCCGCCAGAAATGTTATATTGATGCGATCCGACGTTATGATTTGGTGTTTGGGGTTGGTCCCGCCGGAACAGGCAAGACTTATCTGGCTATGGCCATGGCGCTTTCGGCGCTGCTTAGAAAGGAAGTTAAGCGAGTTGTGCTATGTCGGCCTGCGGTAGAGGCAGGAGAGCGGCTTGGGTTTTTGCCGGGAGATATGGCAGAGAAAGTTAATCCGTATCTCCGTCCGCTGTATGATGCTTTGCACGATATGCTGGATCTTGAGCAAGGGAGAGAGCTTATGGAGAAGGGAGCGTTAGAGGTCGCTCCTTTAGCCTTTATGCGAGGGCGTACATTGTCCCAGGCCTTTGTGATTTTGGATGAAGCGCAAAACACTAGTAAGGTGCAGATGAAAATGCTGCTTACCCGCTTAGGCAGGAACTCCAAGTGCGTTGTGACCGGAGACGTAACGCAGATCGATCTACCGCGTGGAGTTACCTCAGGAATGGTGGATGCCATCTCAGTTTTAAAAGATACCGCCGGAGTGTCTTTTGTGAACTTTACCGAAGAGGATGTTTTGCGGCATCCGCTAGTGGCCTCGATTCTCGAAGCGTACCGTAAGAATGGGGGCGCGGCTGCTCAGGAGAGCGCAGACAAGTTTGAAGATTCAGGAGGAGGAGGCGGCAACATATGAACGTCAAGGCTTCTTCTTCATCTGTTAGCAGCCTTACCCTGGTGCATGGAGTTTTGCTCTGTTTACTAAGTGCTTTTACGGCCGAACTTCTTTTTCAATATTTTTTGGAGCAGATGAGCCTAACCTCCACTTTCGGGAGGTTTTTTTCGGTCGTTATCACGCTATATGTGATTCATCGCTTTGCTCTGACCAGCCTGCGCCGCTACAAACCTAAGCTAAAAGATCTGATTTTGCTGCACTTGATGCTGGTCGGCACATTGCTGCTTGCGGCCTTGATACGGTTTGTGGCTCTGGCGCTTAGCGACTATATGGATGGTTGGCACATTGGCAAAGGGCTTTCCCCAGTGTCCTTTCATTTTATGATCCCATTTGCGACTGGAGCCTTTATTCTACAATCTGTGCTAGGGCACCATTTCGGTTTGATTTTCACGATAAGTTTAACCACTTTGGTCTCGGTTTATTCCCCTGGGCATGCGGTGTTTGTGCCGCTTGTTTTGGCGACGAACCTGGTGGCTTGTTTGAGCCTTGAGCGCTTACGCTCCAGATCTACTTATATTCGGGCGGGTTTTTATGTGGGTCTTACGACGTTACCGTTTGCTCTGGCTTCCTGTCTGATAGCGGACCAGTACGGCACCTTGGACGTAGCGTTGCGGCTAAGCGGTGCACTGGTAAGTGGGGTGCTCTGCTGCTTTATTGCGGCTGGACTCACGCCGATTGTTGAGTTTGTGGGGGGGTACGTTACGGACATTCGCCTGATAGAGATGGCTACCCTGGATCACCCCCTCCTGAA
>JAAYZI010000008.1 GCA_012514925.1 Deltaproteobacteria bacterium
CAGTCGCCCCGATTACTTTCTCCGGAGAAAGTGAGATTTTACCGCCCAGGCTGAAAACAAAATTGCATGGTCAATTGCGTAATCAACCCCATGTGTGAACGGTCACCGGTATCCTCAGTCGCCCCGATTACTTTCTCCAGAGAAAGTGAGATTTTACCGCCCAGGCTGAAAACAAAACTGCATGGTCAATTGCTTAATCAATTTCATGCGTGAACAGTTCCCTTTGCATTTAACCGCGGATAGCCCGGCGCAGCGAAAATCTGGGCTAGGAAGGCTTTTGTGAAGACGGATTGGGAAAAAAGTTCAGTTCTGAATTGTCCGTAGTGCTGCAAGCCATAAGTACCACCACGGTGCGCGGCTGCACGTTGTAACTCTCGGCGTTTATCAGCGGTGCCTGGTCCCACTCGTTGATGTCGTGTGGGGGCTCACGAAAGGTGTCTATCCATAAGCGCCAACTCTCTCCCAAAGTCTGCAGTACTGGCGGAAGTTCAAATGTCAGCGGTTCGTGCCAGGCGTTAAACATCAGGTGAAAGAGCAGTCCACTGTGGGGATTGTGGGCTGAATAGGCCAGACTATGGGAAAAGTGCCCCCAGTCGGGCTGGTTAAGCTTGGTGCCGTGCCAGCGGATTAGGGCTTGGCTGAGCAGGGCGTTTAGCGAGAGCCCGGTATCCTCGACGGTGGTATTTCGATGAATGCGGTAATGGATAAGGTGCTTTACAAAGCGGTGCAGTCCGGGATGTTTATCCACCAACCTCCAATCAAACCAGCTTATCTCGTTGTCTTGGCAGTAAGCGTTGTTATTGCCTTGCTGGGTGCGGCGCACCTCATCTCCCATTAGCAGCATGGGAGTGCCAAACGAGAGTAAGGTAACGGCATAAAAGTTTTTGATCTGGCGGCTTCGTAGCCGTTCAATGCCGGGATCATCGGTGGGTCCCTCGAAACCGCAATTCCAACTGCGGTTATCGTTGTGGCCGTCTTGGTTATTCTCACGGTTGGCGTCGTTGTGCTTAACATTATAGGAAACCAGGTCGTTTAAGGTGAAACCGTCGTGACAAGTTACAAAGTTAATGCTCTGTTCCGGCTCGCGCTCTTCATGTCCGTATAGATCCGGGCTGGCCATCAAGCGCTTTGGCATGATCGCCGTGCTGCCGTGGTCTCCGCGGACAAAACTCCGCACATCATCTCTGAAATGACCGTTCCATTCTTTCCAGCTATCTCCTAAAAAAGTGCCGACTTGATAGAGTCCGGCTGCGTCCCAGGCTTCTGCGATCAACTTTACTCCTGCCAGAACGGGATCAGACTCAATATCCCAGAGCACCGGCGGATTTTCAGACGGTCGCCCTCGCTCATCACGCGCAAGGATCGAGGCTAGATCGAAGCGGAAACCATCCACATGCATCTCACGCACCCAGTAGTGCAGGCTGTGGATAATCATGCGGCGCACGATCGACTGATTGGCGTTAAGGGTGTTGCCTGTGCCGGTGTAGTTGGCGTAGCTGCTGCGATCCTCGCCTAGTATGTAATAAGCGCTGTTTTCAAAGCCGCGAAAGCAAAAGGTAGGTCCGAACTCATCGTTCTCGCTAGTGTGATTATAAACCACATCCAAGATCACCTCTATTCCGGCGCGGTGCAGAGCTTTGACCATATCGCGAAATTCATTCATCGGGCCGCGCGGATCAGGATCAGAACTGTACCCGCTATGCGGCGCAAAGAAAGAGACCGGCGAATAGCCCCAATAATTGACTAAACCGGGAGGGGCGTCTTGGGGATCAAACTGGAAGATCGGCATCAGCTCTACCGCAGTTATGCCCAAATCTTGAAGATATGGAATCTTTTCGATTAGTCCGGCGTAGGTCCCAAGTTTGTCGGGGCGTAAACCCGAGCTGGGGTGACGCGTAAAACCTCCAACATGCATCTCGTAAATAACTGTCTTCGAAAAAGGATGTCGTGGTGGGGTGTCATCTTCCCAGTCATAGGTGCGTGGATCGGCCACGACGCTCTTCATGGCTGTCGCAGTGTTGTCCCCGGGCAGGGAGGCGGCGCGGCGGCTGTATTTGGCCGGGACTGCCACTGCGCGTCCGTAAGGATCTAGGAGCAGCTTTTGCGGATCGAAACGCATCCCCAAGGCAGGCTCAAAAGGACCGTGCACACGGTAGCCGTATATCTGTCCGGGTTTAATCTTGGGAACGAAACAGTGCCAATAATGGTAGGTGCGATGTTCTTGTTGGCTCAGGTGTATGGTGGCTGAGGGCGTGGCGTCATCAACACCGTTAAAGAGAAGCAGATCCACCGCCTGGGCGTTCTTAGAAAAAACAGCAAAATTTACACCATCGGGGTGGACGATAGCTCCAAGCGGAAAAGTTTTGCCTCTAGATATATTCATAGTCAGTGAAGCGCCTTTAGGCCATAAATATGCCAGAGAATCCTCCGGGATTACAGTCAACCACTCGAATGAATTTCAGTATCCGTGTAATGTAATTTTAAAAACACCGCAAGCGTTCACGTACGGAATTGATTATGCAATTTTATTTTCAGCTTAAGCGCGGTAACGTGGGGTCTTCACTTTCTCCGGAGAAAGTAATCTCCATGTGAACGGTTGCCGGATACAAAACATCGTTTCAGGAGGGCGTGTATAATACGCCCCCTGTACACCTAACCTTACCGCCAGTTTGGCTACTTCTTAAGGTAGATGAGCTTGTAGTACTCCTTTACCATCCTGGCTGCGGAAAACTTCTCCTGCGACATCTTAATGCTGGCTTTCATCATCTTAATCCACTTCTCCCTGTTACGGTAGTAGGTGGGAATGACCTCACGCCGCAGTACCCTGTACAGCGAGGCTGAATCATTTTTGTCTGCATTCGGTCCCTCGTAGCCGTCGCCAATTTGCCAGCCCGTAACTCCGTGGCGGCAACCCTCTGGCCACCAACCGTCAAGCACGCTTAGATTCAAGACTCCATTCATAGCGGCCTTCATGCCAGAGGTGCCACTGGCTTCCATAGGGCGTATAGGGTTGTTAAGCCAGACATCGCAACCGCTTGTAAGCAGTCTCCCAATTTGGATGTTGTAGTTTGGAAGGAACACGACGTTCTTGGGGAAGCGTCGGGAGAGCTTGAAGAGGTTTTCGACTATGGCCTTGCCCTGCAGATCGTTCGGATGTGCCTTGCCGGAAAAGACGATTTGCAGTTTGTCCGCCTTAAGCAGGTCGCCTATCACTTTCTTGTCTCGAAAGATAAGATCGGCGCGCTTATACCCCGCGGCGCGGCGACCGAAACCTATTAACAGCGTCTCAGCCTGCAGCTCAACGCCGCTTAGACGTTTCACTTCAGAGATTAGATCCTGCTTGGCCTTCATGTGCGCTTGCCACAAATCGCCTTTACCCGTCATGGCTTTAATTATGCGCTTGTCTTGCCAGCTGCCGTTATGCACGCCGTTTGTAATCGAGATAATCTTGGCAGCGCCGCGCACTCCCTTCCACATGCGCCTTGCGGTTTTGCCGTGGAGCTTGGCTACGGCGTTGGCGCGTTTTGCCAGGCGCAGCCCCGCCACAGTCATGCCGAAGGGATCTCCTCCGATTTGGCACATCTCTTCGTAGCTTAAGCCATTATAGGCGCCCATGTACTGTAGCAGTTTGTGCTCGTGCACTTCATTTCCTGCTGGCACGGGTGTATGCGTAGTAAAAACAATTTGACGGCGGGTCTGAGCCCAAGCTTTATCGAAAGTAAGCCCTCCCTCCATTTTTTTACGGATCAGTTCCGTTCCGGCCAGCACTGGGTGGCTATCGTTAAAATGGTAAATGTCAGGGTGAATTTTTAGCTTTTGCAGCGCCCTCACGCCACCGATCCCCAGGATCATCTCCTGCGCGATGCGTTCTTCGCCAAACCAGCCGTAGAGCTGGCCGGTAATCAGAGAGTCGGCATTTCTCGGCAGATTGGCGTCTAAAAGGTAGAGCGGTACATTCCCGTACTTGGTGCATTTCCAAACTTTGCAGCGTAGCGGGCGGCCGCGGATCTGCAAATCGACTGTTACCTTAGTGTCGCGGAGAAAATCATAGCGCTGCTCGCTAAAACAATCGTGTAGTTTGCCGTCAATTAAAAGCTGCTCAACATACCCTTGGCGCCAGAGGATTCCGACTCCGACCATTGGATAACCACCGTCCTTAGCGGCTTTTAAGATGTCGCCGGCTAGGATTCCAAGCCCGCCGGAGTAAATCTTAAAGTCCTGATGCAGGCCAAACTCCATGCAAAAATATGCAACAAGGGGCTTATGCTTTTTCATATATGCTCCATATATTTTATTGTTAGTTAGCTAGTGCGGCCATAGCGGCTCTAAAAGGGTTTTCAAGCTGAGCCAGCCGATTTGTAACGGCTAGGTGGCGCGCTTGCGTGGTTTGCAGCAGTTTGGGGTCGTCGGGCGCTCCGTCGTGGGTCTTAACGCCCAAGAAACGATGCAGGTCCTCTCTTGACAAACCGGGGATCTCTTCCTTGACTTTGCGATAAGCGTCCCGGAAGGGCATCCCTTCGGCTACGTATTTGTTTGCGATATCGGTCGAAAATATTTCAGGGGTTAGAGCCTGGCGGCACCGCTCGACATCTACGTCTAATGCGGCCACAAGCTCATTCATAATCTGCACGGAAGCCTGCGCGATCTCAAATCCCTTTAGTAGAGGTTCTTTGGTCATTTGAAAATCGCGGTGGTACCCAGATGGTAGAGCCATGCAAGTTTGTAGCACTTGGGCGTGCAGCGCAGCCAGTACGCGCGCCTTGGCGCGTAGTAGTTCTAAGACGTCGGGGTTTTTCTTTTGCGGCATGATCGAGGAGCCTGTGCAAAATTCTTCTGGGATGCGAAGGTAACCCAGCTCGGGTTGTGAAAAAAAGATCACGTCCGAGGCGAGTTTGCTTAGATCCAGCATAAACATGCTGAGTGCTGAAAGCAGTCCGGCTTCGTTCTTGCCACGGCTGTTTTGGCAGTACATCACGTTGCCCTGCACCCGTGCAAAGCCTAAAAGCTCCGCCGTAAGCCTACGATCAAGCGGCAAACTTGTGCCGTAGCTTGCGGCGCTGCCAAGCGGGGAACTATCGGCAAGCTCCACGGTGTCAAGCAAAATGGCGCAATCATCTAACAGTGACTCGGCAAAGGACGCGCTCCAGAGGGGCAAACTGGAGGGCATGGCTTTTTGCATATGAGTATAGCCAGGCAGGGGATGAGGGTGTTTTTGCGCAAAGTCCAGAAGGGTTTGTGCCAGGGCGAGTGCGGCGCGCGTTACGGAGAATGCGGCGTCTTTGCTGAAAAGTTTTATTGCCACAAGCACCTGGTCGTTGCGTGATCTGCCGCTGTGAATCTTTTTTCCGGCGTCTCCAAGTTTTTTGGTGAGGTAGTTTTCAATAGCGGTGTGACAGTCTTCATCTTGGGGTGAGATTGAGAACTTACCTAGCTGGATCTGATCTAAGACCTCTTTTAATTCACGCTGTATGTTGGCAAGCTCGGTTGAGCTAAGAATTCCAATTTTTTCCAGCATTGTGGCGTGAGCTATCGAGGCCAGGACGTCCCAGCGCGCCAGGTCAAGGTCTAAAACCCAATCTGAACCCACAGTGTAGGATTCAACCAGTGCACAAAGGGCAGACGCGCTTTGGTCCTCTAATCCGGACGCCTTCCACAGCTTCATTGGGCGTTTTCCCTGATCTTTTGGTTGGCAAGTTTCATTTGCAAGCTGTACAGCTCGATAAAACTAGCGGAGCAGTTTTGGTTGAAGCTGTAGTCTTTCATAAATGTGGCTAGTTTGTCGTCGTAAATTGCGTACGGGGACTCGAGCGCTACAACCTCCGCCTTGCCCTTGAATAATTTAACCTTGACGGTGCCATTTACTCGCTGATTGAGATTGGCACAGAAGGCGTTGAGATCCCCCATAAGAGGGTCAAACCATTGGGCACCGTAGCACAGCTCTCCCCATTTAAGGTCGACGATAGCCTTAAATTCATTCTCAAGGCGGGTCGAAACCAGCGCTTCGAGTTTTCTGTGGGCGGAGATGATAATTTCGGCGCCGGGATGCTCATAGATCCCTCGCACTTTGAGCCCCACCACCCGGTCTTCAACCATGTACTTTACGCCGACTCCATGTTTGGCACCTAGCAGATTGGCTTCTTTAATCAAACTGGCAAGCTTCATGCTTTTGCCATTTATGGCCACCGGCAATCCCTCTTTAAAGGTGATCTCGACCATCTCGGGTTTGTCAGGGGTTTTCTCAATAGGGGTCACGGTGAGAAACTGATCGATTTTAGGAACGGTGCTAATATCTTCAATCTCGCCAGATTCCCAAGTCACGCCCCACATATTGTCGTCAGAAGAGTAGGGGAAGTCATGCCGTACCGGCACTTCAATGCCGTGCTGTTGGGCGTAGTCCAACTCTTCTTCCCGCCCCAAAGCCCACTCCCGCACTGTCGCAATGATTTTAATATCCGGTTTGAGCGCCAAACATGCGGCTTCGATGCGAATCTGATCATTTCCTTTGCCAGTGCAGCCGTGCGCAATCGCGTCCGCTTTTTCCTGAGCCGCAACTTCAATCGCCTTTTCGGCGATGAGGTAGCGCGAGATCGTACTAATATAATAGTCGTACTGATAGGTGCCATTTGCCTTAATCGCATAGCTTAAGTAGCGATCCGCAAATTCATCCCTCACATCTAAGAGGTAGGCCGCTTTAGCGCCGAGTGCCAGAGCCTTCTTCTGGATGGCCTTAAGATCGTCCACCTGCTGGCCTAGATCCAACGTCAGGGTGACTACTTCGATCTGATACTCGTCTTGGATCCATTTTAAGATGCAGCTTGTATCCAAGCCACCGGAGTAAAGCAAAACGGCTCGTTTGACGGAACCTTTTTCAGCCTCGTAAGATGACACTTTCTGGTACGACTTGGACATGGTCTCCTCCAAAATGGTTTTCTCCAAAAGTGGTTTTCCCCAAAAATGGGTCCCCAAAAGTGGTTCCCCAAAAAATAGCGGCATGTCAGGCCGCATTTCTTTAACCATATACTTTCTATCGCGGCTGGGAGTGGAATACAACCACCATGTTGAAGCAGGCTAGCATGTCAAAAATAGGGTAACCGTTCATGCTTGAAATTGAGTATTCAAAAGCT
Organism: Deltaproteobacteria bacterium; assembly: GCA_012514925.1. Lineage (GTDB taxonomy): Bacteria > Bdellovibrionota_C > UBA2361 > UBA2361 > JAAYZI01 > JAAYZI01. Next base: position 7,125 of record JAAYZI010000008.1, read on the forward strand.
ATTAACACTGAAGTCGAAAAGGGCGGTATAGGTGGGTGCTGATACCGAGATTTCCAGCTAGACACTGCCTGCTAGGTTTCCAGCAGTTTTAGCGCCAACTGTGATGCTAGATTGGCCCGGGCCGCTGCTTGTTGTAAAATATAGGAGCGCACTTTTGACGTTAAAATTGTATACTGCAATTAGCGGGTCGCCATTAATATGATACAGGAGCCGTATTATTCAAAGAGGTTGGGAAAAGTGGTTTTAGCAGTTTTTGGAGCAGATCGCTTAAATCACCGCAGGTTTGTGGCGAGTATTATATTACAGATGTGCCTCGTTCTAGAGTGCATATTAAACACAACCATCGGTGAAGCTTTACCGCAAGAAATCGCCAGCGAAGCTTTACCGCAAGAAACCGTCGGTGAAGCGTTGCCGCAAGAAACCGCCAGCGGAGCTTTACCACAAAAAACCGTCGGTGAAGCTTTGCCGCAAGAAACCGCCAGCGAAGCTTTACCACAAAAAACCGTCGGTGAAGCTTTGCCTCAAGAAACCATCGGTGAAGCTTTGCCGCAAGAAACCGCCAGCGGAGCTTTACCGCAAGAAACCGTCG
>JAAYZI010000352.1 GCA_012514925.1 Deltaproteobacteria bacterium
ATTAAACCTTGTCACTAAGCATATGCGACAAGGCCAATATTAGGTCGTAACAGATTGGATGGCCTTATGTTTTATATGGGGAAATCTAACATTGTCTGTGTGGTGGTAACCGTTTGCATGAAAAATTCTTGTTAGTACCATTTTTAATATCTTGAAATTAGGAGGAGCATCGCTATAATAATAGCGATTTCAATGTGTTAAAAATGGTACTGATAAGATTTCTCCCATTCGCACTGTGGCGGGTAGTTTGGGTGGGGCTTTAAATGAGTTTTTCTCACAGAGAATGATAACGGTTGAGCCTAAATGAAAGACTCCTAGTTCCTCGCCTTTTTCCAATGTAGGGGCGGGAGAGAAGGTTTGGTGAAGTGTTAGTTTTTGCGGCCTCTGATTAGTAATCCAATCGCAGTAACTTAAACTGATCTTTCCAACATTGGTAGCTCCTACCATCACTACTGCCACCAGCCCATAAGCGCCCGACAGATAGGTCACCACCCTTTCGTTTACTACGAAAAGATGAGGGATTCTTGAAAGCGACCAATCATTAACCGGCCAAAGCTTTCCAGGAATATAGGACGCTGCCACCACCTCTCCTGAAATAGGCGCATGCACACGGTGATAATCTCGGGGAGAAAGGTACAGATTGAAATAAAACCCATCCAAAAAACGAGCAGCGTAAGATGAATGGCCTAGTAACGCCTCAACAGAGTAATCCTTACCTTTTATCTGTTCCAGCCTGCCGTTTTGTACCTCGCCGAAACCACGCACTGCGCCATCTACTGGGCTTACCAAACCCTCACCAATTGGACGGACCCCAGGCTTAAGTCGCCGAGTAAAAAAAGCATCCAAACTGTGATATAGACTAATATCTTTTTCGACTTCCCCAAGGTCAATCAGATACACCCTTGCAAAGAGCTTTATTAAAAAGCCAGACAAGAATCTGGGCAAGGGCAAGGAAGCTAACTTACCTACGAGGAAGCTCAAATAATTCTTAGGCAAAAAGCGCAAAATTGCGTACATAGTAAGCCCGAGCAAATATACCCAAGCCAAAGCGTACTTAAACTTCTAACAGAACGAAAGCTGGAGAAAAGCACCACTTGATGTTACACTGCGCCCGAGGGGTTTGCACCAGATCATGGATAAGCAGTCGGCCTACTACGGCGCTTTTCAAAGCAGTTTTATTGACTTTGACCACGGTATTCGGGTGGGGCACCTCTCTCCCGAAGAGCGTATCACCCAGATCATAAAGAACAACCTGTGCAACCGGCACGGCATTGATTTTGTGTGCGACCGTTGGGGACGGGGGGTGTATTGGCAGTGGATCTGCTGGGTCCCGAAACCCAACCGGCAGGCCAAGCCCCAAAGCAATGCTTTTAACTTTGCTTCCGCCAAATTTTTTATCGCTGTAGACAGAGAGGATCGTGTCTTTCAGGCCGGTATACAGATTGAACGTGCCCCAAAGCAATCTGGTCCAGGCGACCACGGAGTTAAGTTGGCCCCCGACTGGGATTGGTACATTCTCCTAAAAGCGCTCGACCAGCCTGCCCTGTCCGTGGTCATCAAACGCTTATTGCGCGAGGGGTTCCGTGTACGAGCAGGAGCCTTTTCGGCGCTTACCGAGTATCACCGTAAAGACTGGGATGTAAAAGCTTGTCGGCGCCGCCTGCAACGTTTTGCTTCTGACGAGTGGGGAGGTTTTCAACTCTTCTGGCCAATGCCTGAAAAAGAGGTGCGCAGCTCATCCGGAATGGAGCTGGTTCAAGCCACGTTAGCGGTCTTTGAAGCCCTAACTCCAGCTATCAATCTTTGTATGTACGCGCCCTGCTTAACCACCTGTACGGACCGAGATTGACTTCCTTGCCTTCTTTTACCGACACCGTAAAATCCAAGCTGGAAGAAAGTCACACCGAGTGGTACCCTCCTCAACAACATTATAAATCAAAGCAACTATATGCCTAAGCTACCCCCACTAAATCCTAACTTGCTAAAAGCCGGCACGTTTCCCTTTGCCGCCTTTGAAGCCCGCAAAGCCGCTTTAAAGGCGGCGGGCCAGCAGATTTTTGATTTCGGCGTCGGAGATCCGGTCGAACCTACCCCTGATTTTATCCGTCAGGCTCTTGCAGACGGCATCCCGACAGTTTCGCAGTACCCTTCTCCGCACGGACTCCTGCAATTAAGGGACGCAATCTCGAAATACCTCTCACGACGCTTTGGGGTTAGCATAAATTCAGAGAGCGAAATTATGCCAAGCGTCGGATCGAAGGAAGCGGTCTTTAACATCACCTCTCTTTTCGGCGGAGCTAATTCAAAACGAAATATCATCATCGCCCCTCAACCAGGATACTTTGTTGTTGAAAAAAGCGCGATTATGAACTCTCTTGAGTTCTATCCGTACGCCCTCACCCCCACCAACCAATACCTGATGGACCTAGCCTCCTTGCCCCCTGCCCTTCTTAACAAAACCGCCATCGCCTGGATTAACTATCCTCACAATCCTACCGGCGCAATCTGCAGCCTAGAATACCTAAAACAGCAGGTGGCAACCGCCCACAAGTACGGCTTCGTGCTCTGCTCCGATGAAACGTACTGCGACATTTATGATAACATCCCCCCACCCAGCGTCTTGCAAGCTGCCAAAGAAAGCGTCTTGGCCTTTCACTCCTGTTCAAAACGCAGCGGCATGACCGCTTACCGCAGCGGTTTTGTGGCAGGAGATGCAGAATTGATACGGAGATTTGTCGCCTACCGTAACATTATCGGCGCAGCACCCCCAGTGTTTACCCAGCAAGCCGCACTGGCAGCCTGGAGTGATGATCTGCACCCGGCCCAAAGACGCGCTTGTTTCGCCCAAAAAAAAGATGTGCTGCTAGGATTTTTTAAGGAGAGAGAACTCGAAGTGTATCAAGGAGGCGCCACATTTTACCTGTGGGTCAAAGCCCCCGGCGCTAAAGCCCAACCCTATGCTGAGCTGCTTTTGGAGAAGGGGCTCGTAGTCAGCCCCGGAGATTTCTTTGGCGAGGCGAACTCGGATTACTTCCGAGTGGCCCTGGCCCCTTCTTTGGAAGATTGCCATAGGGCCGTGCAAGTATGGAAGAAAATTTAGGTAACCGCTTACATAAATATTAAAAGATTACATTCTATTACCAGTGCAATTCTCAAAGGGTCCCCCTAATCAGGGACGGCTGATTTTGTGAACGGATACAACTTCTTATAGTATCCAACCCGCCCCCCGAGAAAGGTTTGGAGTGGTAGAACAAAGATTTAGACCAAAATTATTATGGCTGTTGCGGAAGCTCGGCCCTGACTTTACACTGGAACAAGGCCCGGTTTTTTAAGGCTGTGGGCCAAGTTGGAGCGTGTTTTAGAACTGTAATTTTTGAGGATTTAGTATGGAGCGTAGTTCTAACCCAGTGCTTAGTGACCGTGTTCTTAGTGGCGTGCGGGCTTCTCCCTCCGCCGAGGTTATGACAATCGAAGGTACCGTCAATAAAACCCTTATCAGCATGGTGATTTTAGTGATAGTAGCTTGGTGGACAGCAAGCGATCCGACCATGATTTCGTTTGCAGTACCAGCCGCCATAGTCGGCTTTATTTTGGCACTCGTTATATGCTTCAAGCCCGCCTGGGCTCCGGCTCTTACTCCAGTATACGCGGCAGCTGAAGGGTGTGTCTTGGGGGCCATCTCACTCTACTTCGAAACCATGCACAGCGGCATTGTAATGCAAGCCCTCGGACTCACCTGCGTCACTATGTTCACAATGCTTTTTTTCTACAAGTCCGGTTACATTAAAGCCACCCCCGCTTTTAGAAGGGGCCTAATCATAGCCATGTGTGCGATCCTTGTATTTTACCTTATATCTATACTCTCAAGCTTTTTTGGCTATCACGGACTGGTCGCTTTCTACGCCTCAAACTCTCTTTTGTCGATCTGTTTGTCGGTTGTAATTGTGGGTATTGCCGCCCTTAATTTGGTGCTGGATTTTAATTTCATTGAAAGTTCGGCGGCGCAAGGTAACGTCCCTAAGTTCATGGAGTGGTACGGAGCCTTTGACCTGATGGTCACTCTGGTCTGGCTCTATATTGAAGTAATACGGCTTCTGTCCAAACTTCAATCCAGAAAGTAGCTCTGTTGATTAGGCGGGAAATCCTATGCGTTTGATTTACCGGGTGGGCTTTTTAGTGCTCTGCGCAGCTTTGGTGCTGCCACGTGCTCTTACTTCCGAACCCTCTCCTTCCCCCTCTTCCTCGCTAACACCTTCTCCCCACCCCACACCACAGCTAACTAAACTCCAACGACGGCTACTCGCCATGGTCAAATTGGATTTGCAGGTAACCCAAGCCCTACCGAACACACCCTCGAACCACAATCGCCTTCTGCCAACGTATGAAAAGCTTGTGGAACTTACCTGCATGCCCAGCTTAGATACCACCCTGGAATACTCCGGGAACCCTACCAACGCCGAATGCCTAAAATATCTGGAGCTCTTAAAAGATTTTCAACCAGACAACCTAGTGGCTGTATGCGCGCTTCACGGAATAGATTCTGATCCATGTAAAGATGCCTATCAAAAGCAGTACATCAGCAGCTCCGATCCGGAGGAGGAAAGTATTGACGTGGTAGACCTGTCGGCGAAGCTAAATGCGATAGAGAACGAAAAGCCTCTTACTCAGATAAAATCAGACCTCCGAGATGCCGAGAAGGCTTTTGCCAAATCCGCAGAGGCAGAAATTCGAAAGAAGATCATCTCTCTCCTCGATCAAGCCCTTTCTCTAGCGTGCAGTAACACCCGCATTGTGGTGCAACATACAAAACCGCCGGATAAACTCATGATAGTTCAAACCTACAGGGAAAATACCGAAACATCCGATCCTCTCACCAAGCTGGTGCATGAGTTTTCAGGCAGCGCCTCAAGGCAGAGCAACACTCCAACAGCATCGCCCACGCCGATAATTGAGGTACCGGCACCGTTTCAGGTTAACCCACCCAAGCACGACTCCCCACCAAAACGTCCTAAACGTGAAGTATGGCGTTTGCGCCATCTTAGCGCTGAGTGCGCAAGTTTTGTGGATCGCGCCCTGGCATTTAATCCCCACCATGCGCGCGCGCTGTGTTATCAGCAAGGCTTCTCTTCCCCGGACTGTATCGCGGCTAAACGTGTTGAGCGTGAGATCGCTCGCCAGGAGGCTCTCCAGGAGCTGCAAAAGCAACAAGACGCGGCACCATCCCAAAAGGAGAGCCGCATCGGAACGTTCTAGCCCGAAATTCCCACGAAACTTTCCCGTCAATTCCCCGAAACTAGCAATTGTTCAAAGACAGCAATCGTTTTGGGATTAATTTAATACCTTTCTGCGTAAAAAAATGGACCAGAGCTTCACCCTATCTAAATCATCCTCCGGTTTCAGCCTTATTGAGCTGTTAGTGGTCATGGCTATTGTCGGCATTCTAACAGCCATAGCTGTCCCTCAGTACAATGATTACAAGAAAAGGGCTTTTGACCTGCGTGCCCGTATAGATCTACAAAACGTAGCGACTGCGGAAGAGGCCTATTTTATGGATCATGAAAGATACCTCCCCTGTATTGCGGAGAGCTGCACTGAGCTGCCCGGAATTAAAACCCTCTCCAAAGGCGTCGAACTTGAAGTGGAGGCTTCAGAATCCCAATTTACCGGCCGCGCTTCCCACCCAAAAGGAAGCGGCAAGGTCTTCGTATGGGAGAGCGACGCGGGAGGGTTTGAATAAAAAACGGTATCCGGTAACCGCTTACGCGGGGAACAGATACAAGGCAAAAGAGTGCCCAGGAAAGGACTTGAACCTTCATGGGCTTACGCCCACCAGACCCTTAATCTGGCGTGTCTACCAATTCCACCACCTGGGCAAATAATTTTTTTTTCAATCAGCCTTGTTTTGGCTGTCTTCGCTGTTTTGGCTATCTTGACTACCAACCGGAGCTTCCTCCTTATCAGCCGGAGCCGACTTCTCAGCTTCCACTTGATCCCCCGTCTCCTCAACTTTCGGCTCCGCCGAAGGAACAACAGGGTGCGCCGCCTCCTCATCTCCTTGCTCCTGCACTTCTGGAGACGCCTGCACGCCCTCCATAATGGAACCCTGCAAAGGATCGCGCACTTTCTTGCTGATATAGGCACCGGAACCGTACGCCCTAACCAGAAGAATAGAGGTAACCATAAATCCAATTGCAATTCCAGTGGTAAGCCTGGTGGCGAAGCTGCCGCCTCCGCCCGGACCAAATATAGAGTCCCCGCTCCCACCCATGATCGCACCGGCTTCGGCACCCTTACCTTGCTGAAGGAGCACCAACCCGATCATGGCCAAACACAAAACAGCGTGCAGTACCAAAAGAAAATGAAACATATTACCTATTCCTTAACGATCCTTAAGCTCGGAACGTCCTTAGGCTTTGTAGCAAGAATATCAATAACTTTCAATGCCAACTCCTCAAATAACTCCGCAGCCACCGACCCTTGCTCAAGAGCCGCAGGCTTGCCCATGTCGCCTGATTCCCGAATAGAACTCTCAAGAGGAATACTGCAAAGCAGGGGTATTCCAAAGGATTTTGAGATAGTTGCCCCCCCTCCACTGCCGAAAATATCATGGCGTACCCCATCCGGGGTTACAAATCCTGCCATATTTTCAACAATGCCCAACAGATCCACCCCAACCTTTCGGAGCATATTGATAGATTTCCGCACATCAGCCATAGCTACCTCTTGCGGGGTTGTCACCACCAGAGCGCCCGTTAGCTTCACCAGCTGAGTAAGCGAAAGCGGCGCATCACCAGTACCCGGCGGCATATCCACGATACAATAGTCAACATCGCCCCACTGAGTCTCTTCAAAGATCTGCTGCATGGCCTTATGGAACATGGGACCACGCCAGATTACCGGCGTGTCAGGATCCTCTAAAAACAACCCTACCGAAAGCAATTTCACTCCATACTTCTCTACTGGAATCATCTTGCCGTCTTGGGTAGCCTCTATAGCCCCAGCCCCTAGTAATGTTGGAACACTGGGACCATAGAAATCCGCGTCCACCAACGCCACCTTTCGGCCAGTCGCCGCCATAGCAACAGCCAAATTGACAGCTACCGTGGATTTTCCGACTCCTCCCTTCCCAGAGACAACTGCTACAATTTGTCTCATATACTTCTTGCCCAACCGTTTACGTGTGGAAAAGCTGGTACGACTCAATGAAACAAGCGGTTATGAATCTGCAGACGTGACCTCACTTTCCAATCCCTGCAGCTCTTTCTTTTTTTTCTCAATCTCCTGCTGTAGCTCCTCAGCACTCTTTTTTCTTTGAATTTTCTTCCAATTATTAAGCTTAACCGCACACTGGGCCGCATCGGGGTGAGAGGGGAACACTCGCTCTATACTCTGACCGGGTCCAATCTGAGAGAAGAAAGCATCAGATTTAAGCTGACGGTTTCTCACATCAAACTGCAGCATGGCTAGATTGACATTATACTTGTCCTTACTGTTGTTGAACACTTTCAGTGTCCACGTAAAGGAATCCTTCTTGGAACACGAACCTGAAATTGGATCGGCCTTGCTTCCAGAGGTATGGATCCCTCCCCAAGGACCATCAATCTGAGTGCCCCCAAACTCCCCTGTTTTTGTCCCGGCGATCAATCCAGACGGGGGGAGCTTCTCTTTTTTCTCGTTCTTCGCGGCAGTTTTTTTCGCGGTAGTTTGACTCTGAGCCGACACACTGCTGACAACCAGCCCGAACAACAAACCAATAAACACAACCGCACAAACCGAGCGCTCTATAGCCTTGACCATTTTTCACCCTCAAAAAAAACTTGGCTGACCACAAAAATAAACTTCCTGGGTTTTTTAAAACAGCCCGCCAGGTAATATCATTTGTATAAATCAGGATTCAATATGACAGACACTGTCCTAGTTGATCGGGGCTTCTACTAAACCTTGTCACATATGCACACCCCTCGCTAAGAACTAACAAATTACGCGTAAGCGGCGCTACGCGCGAAACATGCATATGCGACTATGATCGAATCCTAATCTGTACATATCACTATCACGGTAATGTCTGCTACCCAGGCTTTTTTATCAAGTTAATTTAATTAGTTGCGACAAAAAAGAACAAAGGCAAAACTAGCCCTGGTTACTATAACTCACCAGAGTGAGTTGTAATCGATCCGACTGATATTAACGAGGTAACTGTTCACGCGAATATTACTTTCTCTGGAGAAAGTAACATTCACGCAAACGGATACCATCACACAGACAGTGTTAGGTTTCTTCATAAAACGTAAGGTCACTAAATCTGGTACGACCTAATATTGGCCTTGTCGCATATGCATATCTCGCGCAAGGGATTGGCAAATTAAACTAGTGTGCTACGCGCGAGATATGTATATGTGACAAGGTTTAATAAAAGCCCAGGTTAGCAAAACCTAGCTTTTCTGGCGATGGCTGACGGTGACTGGCAGTGGCGCGGAATTAAATTCACTTTCTCCAGAGAAAGTAAATATGGCAGCCGCATATAAAACGTAAG
>JAAYZI010000353.1 GCA_012514925.1 Deltaproteobacteria bacterium
AGGCAAACTTAGGCGCTTGGAGCATAGAAGAGGGCTACTTTCGCCAACCCCAGGTACAGGTCTGGCAAGTTCCGATTCCAGTTATCGCCTCTTTAGGAGATCTGGCCTTACGCACCCCCTCTAAGTTCTGCGCCGGAGTTGGAACTGGAACCGCAGATCCTTCCATCTCTGAGAACGAGACCCAAATCATTATCGGTTTTATTGAGGCGGTTTTTTACGATGTAGATATTGGAAGCGCGGGCATCCCTGCTCCGACAACTGCTGATTTCAGCGTTCACGGGGGGTTGCTGCTCACTAAACCAGATGGCACGCCGCGACGCTTGCCAATCAGCTTTAAAGAAAACATCGGCCAAAACTGCAATATGGTCAAAGGGGTCACCCACTGTGATGTTGGGCTGATCTCTACAGTAGGATCGTTTCGGCTGCAAGACCCACAAAACGTAAGATTAGAGCGGCGTGATGATTAGACGCCTAGAGTCTTTAACCCAACAACCATGAGCATGAACTACAATCAATCAACCTGTCGCGAACGTTTATCCGCCCTCTTTCGAAAAGACCAACTTATCTTTGAAGGCCCAGACCTAAGCGAAGTTTTAGAGAACTCCTATGGGATAGAGCGCCAGATCACAGGAGTTGTTTATCCCCAATCCACAAAAGAGGTTCAGGACCTTGTGCGCCTGGCAAGCGAGCTCTCCCTGCCACTTTATCCCATCAGCCGTGGCATGAATCAGGGCTATGGTGATCGTCTGCCAGTTGAAGACGGACAGCTGATTGTTGACCTCCAGCGCATGCAGGCGATCCGCCGCTACAATCCGGACGGAGGAATCGTAACGCTTGAACCCGGAGTTACCCAAAAACAGCTCTTTGACTTTTTACGCTCCAAGCAGGCGCCGTTTTGGATGGACGCCACCGGAGCAGGAAGCGCTTCCAGCATTATAGGCAACACCCTGGAGGGTGGATTCGGACACACACCCCTTGGGAACCGCCGCCGCCAAATCCTAGATTTAGAGGTGGTGCTTGGGGACGGCACCTTGCTAAATACCGGCATTTTTCCAAGCTGCGGCCCGAATCTCTCCGGCCTATTTGTCCAATCCAACTTCGGGATTATTACTGCCATGAGCATGTCGCTTATGCCAGTCCCATCTGCATTTGCCAGTTACGTTATACGTGTGGGAGAGTCCCAGCAGCTTGGGCGCTTAATTGAAGCCTTAGGAAAGCTTAAACAACGCGGATTAATACGCAGCGTGCCGCATGTAGGCAATGCTGTGCGCACGCTTATGACTACGATGGACTTTGCCACAACTTGGAACAGCTCCGAGATTTTAACCAATGAAGCCGCAGTTAAAATCCTAAGCCGCCCACTGCTTAAAGTCGGCCCGTGGAACGCATTGGGCGCTCTCTATGGCAGCCGGGCTGAAGTAGCCGAAAGTCGCGCCTGCCTAAGGCGCGCGGTCCGTAGGATGGGCAACATCGATTTCTTTAATGACCTAAAGATTGGCGCTATTCTCGGCCTTGCGGCCATACCGGGCTTAGCCTCCGTTGGTTTGGTCAAAGCCGTGCGGCGAAACGCCGTGGCATTAAAGGAATTGCACCTCCTCATGCAAGGCGTGCCCTGCAATATGCCGACCGACAAGATTCACTGGCGGGTGAATCGCTCCCAAGATCTAGGACTGTTTTGGGTTGCTCCGACCATGACACCCGCAGCGGAGGAAATTGAAAGGCTGCTCTCTATAACCTCTCCGCTTTTTAAGAAGCACGGCTTTGAAATGCCCATAACGATTTCATTGATAGAGCCCTTTCGAGCCATCGGAGTTTTTAGCATCGGATTCAACAAAAACATCCCAGCCGAAAAAGAAAGAGCGCGAGCTCTCTATCACGAACTCTGGGAAGCGGTGAACAATAATGGCTTTGAACCTTACCGCTGCGGCGTGCAGAGCATGTCTAAGATACGCTATGCACCCGAAAGAGCACATGCGCTTGAGCTAATCAAAGCGGCACTTGATCCAGCAGGCATTATTTCGCCGGGACGGTACGGTATAAAAAAATAGGTATCCGGTAAGCGTTTAGGTGTAGTGAAGTATCCGTTCACGTGAATATTACTTTCTCTGGAGAAAGTGATATTCATGATAACAGTCTGTTAATAGTGTAATTATACGGAGCATCAAGACGGCGCTGCTACTGCGCCTCTTCCCTGGATTTTTTCCCCGGCCCCTTTTTAACTTGCAGCTTTGACTAGCAGCCGATCTGCCCTTAAACTATTAGTTGATGTTCTTTACAGTTTCATATCGGGGCAGAGGAGAGGTTTCTAACGGTTCTCAGAAAGGGGTAAAAATGAATTGGTGTGCAAAGCTCGCTCTAGCTGCTGTTCTTATCTTTACAATCGATAAGAGCATCGGCTTGTTCTTATCCATTCTTCCGAATGGACGGTCGTCTGGCGGCGAGATGCTTGTGGCCATAATGGTGCCACTCATCTTAACCATCGTAGCCATCGTGTTATTTGATGACCGAAAAAAAAACACACCCGCAAAGGTTCCAGTTAAAAAAGATTAACTGGGATCTTCGAGAACAACCAGGGAGCGAAGTAGAAAGGTTTTTGACCCTCCTCTTCGCTCCGCACCTTTATCGTTTCCAGCTCCAATGACACCGTAGGGTTTTCTTTACTTTCTCTGGAGAAAGTAAGTGCACCTACTGCCCCACCTCCCGCTTTAACTTTCCGTACACGTTGCTAGTTAGCGCTCGCTTCAACGAACTCATCCGGGCTTAAGTTCCACCCCTTCACCTCATAAACCCCATCCTGGCGAACGAGCCTGCCGATGTGCCCGGTCTTTACGCTAAAACTTCGGCTCTGAACGCGGCGCTCAAACTCCCCTGCCGCTAACTTCAAAAAATATCGCAGCCGACCGTTGCTGCTCACCACTAACGCCTGCTTGCCAGACCCATTCAAATCAGCTTCCAAATCACCCGCGAAGCCTCGCACCTCTTCCATGACCTGCGCTTCGTTACCTCCCCAACCAGCCTGCTTTGGCCACTTAGAAAATCTTTCCCAGGCCTCAAGCTCATCAGCGCCGTACTTTTGAACAACCTCGTCTTTTGAAAGGCCGCTCCACGCACCGTAATCTAACTCGTCTAGGCGCGGGTCCACCCTAGGATCTAATTTAAGACCCAACTCCTTAATAATAATCTCTGCAAACACCCGGGTGCGCTGCAAGACACTGCAATAAACTGCTTCGATCTTATCCCGTCTCGCCGCCAGCGCTCCGGCGCATCGCTTGGCTTGTTCCACCCCGGAAGGTGATAATGGCAAGTCCAAAGTCTTTCCCACCCACACTACCTTTTCCCCTGCTGAAAAGGTATTTCCATGTCTTAATAAAATTATTTCCAAAGCACCCCCCTTTAGATTTTATCCGTCCAATCAACAAGCTCGCCCTCGCGCGCAATGATCTCTTCCGCCAGCTTTACGTCTTCCGGCTTATCTACGGAAGCATGCGTACGCCCGCGGTAATCCACTAGTGCTACGTGCATCGGTATGCCGTTTTCAAGGGCTCTTAACTGTTCAAGCCCCTCTGCCTCTTCCAAGGGTCCAGGCGGCAACGCCAAATACTGCTGTAGAGCCTTGCGGCGATAGGCGTAAATCCCGATATGACGACATACCGGAGAAGAACCATCCGTTACCTTGCGCACAAAGGGGATCAACATTTTGGAGAAATAAAGCGCTTTGCGATCCTTATCAAAGACCACAAATGTGCCGCTTGCATTCCGTTCCCGTTTACGCTCCTGCCAAAGCTCATACTCCTCAGGGCTTAAACGCACCGCCGCCGTGCCTAGGCCAATTGCAGGATTCTGCTCCATCAGATCCGCTAAGGCTTCTATGATCCAAGGCGGCGTAAGAAGAGCATCACCTTGAAGATTAATCACCACATCAGTCTCTGAGCTGCTTCCAGCCGGGACCTGCTTTAAGGCCTCCCACACCCTCTCTGTGCCGTTTCTGCAATCCTCTGTAGTCATCAGCGCCTGACCGCCAAAGCTCTTCACTTGTTTAAAGATCTCCTGATGATCAGTTGCAACAAACACGCCCTTCGGACCTACCGCGGCGGCGGCAATACGCCAACAGCGTTCAATCATGGAGTGACCACACACCTGCGCCAACGGCTTGGCAGGGAAACGGGTGGAGCCGTACCGAGCTGGAATAATAACGAGTGCATTCCTCATTAGAACAATCTCTCCCAAATCACACGTTAGACCTCTCCCTTTGCAGCCATGCGGCGAGCCTCCTGATCTTGCTCGTCGCTTAACTGCAGTCTATTTTTCATTTGAACTGCTAAGCGTTGCTCCAGCTTGTCGACGCTGCCGTCACTTTCAACCACTTTCCAAATCATCGCCAACAGTTTCTGCCTCTGAGCCTCATCAAACCTCTCGTTTATACACTTTACAAATTCATCGATCTTGCCCGAGGCCTTTCGCGCCGCCACGGCAGTTTCAATCAACTTAGGAATCTCAGCTTTATCAAGGCCGAAGTTGGCTGACATCAATGAAACCACCACCTCGCCCTCACTCTTGGCGATGTTTTTATCGGCGCGCGCCATCTCCACCAGCAACACCGCGCAAGCCATCATCAGATCTGCATCGGTCGGGCGGCCCTCTCCATCCACCTGTAACGAAGCAGGTAGACTTTGCTCTCCTGTAAAAAAACTCTTGATCCTTCTAAACATATATCCTCCACAGTGCTCCCTAATGAGGCCGGTCTTACCCTATCACAGCAGAGGGCAACGACAAAGGAATTTAATTGGGGACGCTATTTAGTTTGAAACGCTATTTAGTTTGAGATAAGGAACGCCTATGCCTAGTTCTACTATTTGTTCTATTATTTGTTCCTTAGAGCTTCTTCCTCGGCAGCAATCTGGTTTGCTATCTTGCGTTCCATAGCTTTGCTCACGCGATCACTGGCTCCCTTGTAGCTTTTGACAAACTTGGAAGGGGATGCGTCGATAAAAGATTTCACTGCAATTTCCAAGTAGAGTTCACGCGACTCATATTCAAGCGATTGAAAAACTGAGCACATCTCTCTTAGAGTTTTTAAGCTTCGGCCAGCATCAAAGCCACAAGATTTAAGGTAAGCCACCCGATCTATCTGCTGCAAAACGTCCTGCACCAAGAAATTCAACGCTGCTGCCTCACGCTGCTGCGAACGCTCGCGCTTGACTCGTTCCGCCAAAACGGTGATCTCCACTAAGCTATCAACCGAATATGGCTCAAGCAAAAATCCGTCGGCCCCGCCCAACACGTTCTGGGCGACTGTGTTACTCTGCTGACTGTCAGTGCTAAGCACGATCACATAGGCGGAGTCTTGCCCACCCGGCTTTTCTTTGGCGCGGTTGATGAAGTTGAGAACTTCCGTCTGTGCGAAACGGTTTGATATAAAAACGACATCAATATGCGCGGAAGATTCCAAACTCGTAAGAGCTTCTTCCAACGTACTTAAGAGACG
>JAAYZI010000354.1 GCA_012514925.1 Deltaproteobacteria bacterium
ATTCACGTGAACGGTTACTTCACTACACCTGAACGCTTACCGGATACCGGTTACAATCTAATTATTAAGCCTAAGATTGGCTAACACCAACTGCACAATGGGGTGCGGCCACGATTCGTAACTACTAAGCCCCGGCTCAACTGGCAATATACTTGTCTTATATATCCCCTTCTTCCCTGGAATCGTCATCTTGGCATCAAGATACAACTTTTGTTTCAGCCTGTTTTCTATTTTTAGCATCATTAGTTGGCTGCCATCTTTTTTAATTTCCTGTGTAAACCGCAGGGCAATATTAGAGTTCCGAGGATCTTTTCGATATTTCAGGCCAACAATCTTATTATTTTTAATATCAACATCGACTCCAAAAGATTCACCGGAAAAAAGATATATCTCACCTTGGTAAATATAGGGAATCTTGTCGTACGATTCTTCGTAATAATTTTCTTTGTCAACGTGAAGCTTAAGGGTAAATGGATCACGAAAGACGACTTCGTCTGTCGCAGCCCCCCGGCCATTCTGGCCAAAAACTATTCCTGGCAAAAGGCCCGCAAAAAGAGCCCAAACTGAAACCAATAGCACCCTATTCATATCTTCCTCCAATCACACACATTAAGCCCCAACTGTCTCCGACCTCCAAAAAGCGCTGCTTCCGCTGCGCCTAAATTCCTACGGCCCATCTGTTTTAACCATCTTCTTCCTACCTCAGGCTTTCTAACGATACAAGATACCTCTATGCAGCAGGGTTTTCCATAGACAGGCGCTCCATGCTCAGCTTCGTGCCCCAATCTCACCAGAACCAGGGCTTTGCAATCACGGCCTGAAACGGTAAACTCTCCGGATGCAAGTGTCCGCGTCAGAGCCTCGTATCATTCACCTCATAGCAGGCGCGCGCCCGAATTTCATGAAAATCGCCCCTCTTTTTCATGCCCTGCGGAAAGAAGCCTGGGCGCGGCCGCTTATCATCCATACCGGCCAGCACTATGGCGCCAACATGTCCGATTCATTTTTTACCGACCTAGAATTACCTCAACCGGATTTCAGCCTCGGCGTGGGAAGCGGCACTCACGCCGAACAAACTGCACGAGTAATGTTGGCCTATGAAAAAATCTGCCTGCAGGAACCTCCACATCTTGTTGTAGTTGTAGGGGACGTAAATTCATCGCTGGCCTGCGCCTTAGTAGCCGCTAAGTTAGGCATCCAACTCGCCCATTTGGAGGCCGGACTTCGCTCTTTTGATCGCGCCATGCCTGAGGAGCTAAACCGCATTGTAATTGACACTCTCGCGGATTGGCTCTGGACTCACTGCGCCGATGCCGACCAAAACCTAGCCCGCGAAGGGGTTGAGGCCGCTAAGATTAAACGCGTCGGAAACATTATGATCGATTCCCTTGAGATGCTTCGCCCCAAAATCGAAACCGCCGAGACGCACCTGGAGTTCAAGCTCAAACCTCAAGAGTACATGCTCGCGACCCTGCACAGGCCGTCAAACGTGGATGATCTTTCTAACCTCCAAAAGATCGCTAAATTGCTAGGGGAACTCGGCCGAAAAATCGCAGTAATATTTCCGATTCACCCACGTACCCGAAAAAACATGGAGAGCTCCAACATTGATCCTAATCGGATTGAAGGCGTGCTGCTATGCGACCCCCTGCCCTACCGCAAGTTTATGAGCTTGCTCTTTAATTGCAAACTAGTCCTTACTGACTCAGGCGGCATACAGGAGGAAACGACCTATTTAGGCATTCCCTGCCTCACTTTAAGAGAGAATACCGAACGGCCAGTAACTATTACACTTGGAACCAACCGTCTCTGCAATCTAGAAAATGCCTTTCAGTTTTGCTGTCAGACGCTGGAAAGTCCTCGCCCATCTGCCAAGGTACCGGAATTTTGGGATGGAAATACCGCCGCCAGAGTGGTGCTGGAGCTACGACGCTTATTTTCTAACGCCTCGTAAGCGTTCACGTGTGGAATTGATTACACAAAACTCACTAACACCAAAACTTGTCCCTTAGAGGGGACCCTTTTTTAGGGGTGAAAACACTATCCATTCACAAAATCAGCCGCCCCCGATCAGGGGGTATCCACTTTTTTTCTTGATTTTTTTCTTGATTTTTTTTCTTGATGATTGCACTGGTAATAGATTGTAATCCCCTAATTTAATCCCCCAATTTAATATTTACGTGACCGGATACAACGCCTCCTGACCGCGCGCTAGTTCTTGCAGGAAATCGGGAGCATTATTGGGTACAAGTATGATTATACATTGTAGGCGGGGACCTTAGTTTACAAAGGGGGTGCAGCATGAATGCAGTTTTTGAATATTTAAGCTCACTAGCTTTCTTAGTCGACTATTTACGCTCTGCGGCTCTGGGAGTTTTCTATTTCAGTGCGGTTTTGGTGGTCATAATCCTAGCGGCAGGCGCTCTCTTCTTTGCTTTTAAAGTGGCAGCTGCAGGCTGGGCCTCCTTTCGTGAAGGCTTAAGTACAGAACCGATCCTTACTACGGTCTTAACCGTTTTTCTCCTGTTTTTCAGTAGCGGCCTAGCTCTCACAATCCTTGAACCAGCAGCCTTATCTGCCGCTCTGAAGGGCTTAGTGTACCTCTAAAGTGAAGAAAGTCAGGATCAACTCCTGCTCTATCCACGATTAGTATAATAGTTGGTGGTGGTTTAGTACTTGCTGGTATCTAGCTCCAGCAGGATTAATAATGATTGCTTAGTATATATTCATAAGAATGACGGCATGGATTCACTAATTGTGCAACTGCAACCTTGGGCTTTATTACTGGACTATTTGTGGATCATCGCTACTACGCTTTTTTTCATTTTCCTATTCTTTATTGCAATTCTAGCCGTAGCGTCTTTCGTCTTTTTTACTTTTAAAACGGCTTGTATAATTAAACGATGCCATCACAAAATATGTAGCTCTGAGCCGGCTTCTTCCCCGGCATAGCAACTTGATGCTCTCTACCATACAAGATAGTTAAACTTACACTTTTGACACCTATCAATAAAAGCCCGGTCTGCTATAGTTAAGTTTTTGTGAGCGACCTTCCAAACGAGGCAACTATGCAGCTTTGGAAAATTGAACTTGACTGTGTTTCGGCGGAGGAGGACGGCTGGCAACTTATAGAACTTGGCATGAATGCTTGGGAGGTGACCAACGAAACTCGTCTGACGTGTTATCTTCGCGCCACTCCACAAGAGCTGGCTGATTTTTTGGCAAAAGCTGTTAAGGCAGGGTTCTCCAATCCACATACAGAGCCGGTGGAAGACGCCAACTGGGTACAGCTGTGTCAGGCCTCTTGGCAGCCGCTGATGATCGGGAAACTGACCATCATCCCAATCCTAGAAGAACAGAAATCCCAAACACCGCCGACTGGCCCGTCTGAAATTGCGATTCTGCCCGCGCTTGGGTTTGGAACCGGGCATCATGCCAGTACCAGAATGGCGCTTGAACTACTTCAATCCGCTCCAATCATCGATCATAAACCGCAGACGGCGCTCGATCTCGGCGCTGGAAGCGGCATCCTCAGCCTGGCGGCTGCTAAGCTTTATAACTGCGCCGTTTACGCTGTTGATAATGATCCGCTGGCTATCGAGAATGCCGCAATCAATCTGCGCATTAACAAACTCGGTGAGATGGTTACGCTGAAATGCGCCGACGTCTTGCAGGTTAGCGGTTGCTTTGATCTGGTAATGGCCAACCTCTACGCTGAAATGCTTTGCAGCCTTGAGACCAAGCTGAGAGAACTCACCCGCAAAGATGGCATGCTAATTGTGTCCGGAATCATGTCTGGATTATACCAGGAAGTACGAAACTCATATGCTCAACCGAATTGGCGCCTGGCTATAGAAAAAGGATCAGAGGGCTGGCATGCGGCCATATTCATAAGAAATTAGCTGTACTAGTCAAAATTTGGTCTCCGGTAACCGTTCACGTATGGAATTGATCATGCAATTTTTGTTTTAAGCCTCTCGGCGGTGACGCGGAGTTAATTCCACTTTCTCCGGAGAAAGTAATATTCATGTGAACGATTACAAAATTTAGTTATACAGACAGAGTTAGGTTTCCTCATATAAAACGTTCTACCCTATTACCCTATTATATGTAATGGGTAAAATTAATGCGGAAGGTTCACCAACATGCTCTGCCTAGCGTAATCAAAACACTTGACGGAACTCACCAGCAGGGTTACTTAGAAATTCATTGTGAGAGACAGGATTCGGGATGGTTTCAGACTTAGCCCAGACCGTGTTTGTAATACTAAAATTTACTAGATTCTGACTCGCATAAATCAGTAAAGACCCTCGGAGGACCTAAGCATGTTTACAAAAAAAGAACACCTAATCCTCTCTTTCCTTCTTATACTATCGGCCGCCACAGCGCTAAAGCTCTTGCACATCGACTACATGGTGAATTACTCCCCTGAACCTTACAAAAGCTTCTGTAATATCAACGCTGAATTTAATTGCGACCTGGTGGCATCCAGCGAGTATTCAAGCCTTTGGGGAGTTCCGATCGCGTTCTTTGGACTATCGGGAGACTTGCTGCTTTTGCTCTTTCTGTTTGTAGGCAACAAGCTTGCCTCCGTACGTGCGGCCTTGCCGACCCTTTATTTCCTCACGTTTCTCTTTAAGACAATCGGCTGTCTGACTCTTGCTGCTATCTCGTTTTTTTTCATATCCAGCCACTGTGTGCTCTGCATGCTCTATTGGCTTCTCACTCTAGTCGGATTTATTTTCCTTGGCAGAATTCAGTCACGGACTGGTTTCGAGGTAACCCGCCTATTTAAGACATCTGTTGAAGCTCTTTGGAGCACCAAATGGTTCACGTTACTATGCCTGATTATCTTTGTCTCAAGTTCGCTATACACCCGCCATTTCCTCTATAAATGTGGGTGCAAGCTAAGAGATCCACAATCTCTACAGTGTCACAATTATGAGTTAACTACAAACACTCCTTTTTTAGGAACTGCAGCCGCCAAGCTTGAAATTTTTACTTATACGGACTTTGAATGCCCGTGGTGCAGCCGCGCTCATCTGGCCATCGCTGCATTGGTTAATAAATACGAAAAACAAGTGCGTCTAATCAGACGCGACTTTCCGCTAGACGTACAGTGCAACCCCTCTCTCTCCAGGCCTTTTCACGTCCTGGCTTGCCAAGCGGCTTACTTCGCAAGATGCGCTGGAAAACAGGGAAAATATTGGGAATACCACAACGAACTCTACCAAGCCCAGCGGGCCCTATCTCCGGAAACTTTTCTAAACATCGCTAAATTACTAAACCTCGACCTGGAAGAGATTGAAAGCTGCGTGAGGTCCCCTGAAATTCATGCGGCCGTGTCGGCGGACATACAGGAAGCGATTGATTATGGTATCCAGGCCACGCCGACTTTTCGTATTTTCGGCGAGCTCTTTACAGGAGCACTGACAGAAGAGTCTCTTAATGATTATTTGAAGCATTACCCGGCCATCACCGCAACGACCTTGCAGAGGGCTTTCCGCAGCAATTTTGATAAGAACATTCAAATTGTTGACATTCGCAAGAAAGCTGATTTTGAACGTGATCATATTCCTGGCGCAGTTTGGATTTCTGCGCAAAGTTTGGAACGAACGCTACGTAATTTGCAGCCGGAAAAACCGGTTCTCCTTTACGACCAAGATGGCACTCAAAGCCTCGCCGCATACGACCTGTTAATTCGTAACGGTTTTGACAGTGTCCACATTCTTAAAGGAGGGTATCAGACTTGGCCGCTGCAGTAGAGCTTAATTTAGAGCCCAATTTGCCTCTTTTCTTCCGGCAGGAGCACACCTATAATTTCAAACACATGTTCTCAAAATCGCAAGGCTCTGAGTGAAGATAGATCAGGTAAAATCCACAAATCGGCAAAGCTTCCGACAGAGCTTCCTTGAGATTGATTGGCGTCTTAGGCCATACGAGATTATTTTTCTCTGCTTCGCTCTTATCTCTACAGTTTTGGTATTCCAAACTCCTCTGCCACTGTCAGGCCGTCTAGCCAAGGCCTTTATCCTGCCGCTTTGCACGATCCTTTTAGGAATGTACGCATGTGCCACTTTGATTGTAGCCATTAAAGCCATCGCGCTCGGAATGCGTCATGGTTGGAAGTCTCTCACTCGTCGTGAATACTTCTTTCCTATCCTTCTGCCATACTTCAGCCTTGACTTCCTGATGCGCAGTATTAGACGTGGCTTGGCCCTGTTTGGCACAATCTTCTTTTTTTTACATCTTAAGCACGTGATCCTCTGGATCAATCCGACCAACCACGATTTATTTTTCTGGAACTTGGATCGCCTCCTCCATTTCGGGCTTCAGCCGAACGCTTGGATGATTGAACGGTTCGGCCAAAATCATGACTTTGCGCTGCTGATCGACTGGCTCTACATCAAGTACTTTTCTTACAAAGAAATTGTGAGCTTGTTATTTTTATTAGAACTCAAGGGGAGAAAGCTCTCAGAGTGCTTCTTCTCTGCCTATGCATTGCTGTGGGCTCTAGGCGGCCTTAGTTACTTAGTCA